>DATHVH010000279.1:0-50352 GCA_035461405.1 Anditalea sp. | reverse complement strand
TTTTTTACATTTACGAATTCCAATGCGAAAAATTGGAAAAGGTCCTCATTTATTCTAGTGCCTATTTTAAGGTTGACCCCGCCTATAAGTCCGCCATTTGTGTTTTTATTAACACCAAAAAGCACCTCCCGGTCATAATCATAATCACCGGCATCTTCTCTTTGGGCTAAAGCCAGGTGGGAAAAGCCTACTAGAATGAAGAGAAAAAGATATTTTGCAACTATTGCCATATGTGGTATGGAATTAAACGCTAATTTTACCGTCAAGTTATATAAAACTTTAAATAAAAGTAACAGTTTATGACTACTATAAAAACTTCCTATTTGGGAAATTTACGTACATCCCCCAAACATCTTCAATCGGGTACTGACATTATTACAGATGCCCCGGTTGATAACAACGGTAAAGGAGAAGCATTTTCTCCCACTGACCTCGTGGCAGCTGCACTAGGTAGCTGCATGGCCACCATTATGGGGATAGTAGCTCAAAAGGATAACCTAGAAATCAATGGCTTAGTTTGGGAGACAACAAAAAAAATGAGCAGTAATCCCAGAAAAATAGAGGAAATAATAATTGACTTTACTTGGGACAATGCTCCTGAAGATGAAAAGTTAATTCAAAAACTTAAAAATGCAGCTAGAACCTGTCCAGTAGCATTAAGTTTAGGTGCTGATTTGAAGCAAACTATTAATTTTCATTTTTGAGTTTGTCGGATGTCTGAAGTTTAACTTTATCATTTGATTTTGGGTGTTCGTCATTTGGGTAGGATAGGTAAATAGTAAAAGAAAATGTCTGATGTTAGATGCAGGCAAGGTCATGGTGTATCTTGGTACATGGTACATAGTTCTTAGTACAATTATTCTCCCCCTTGAAACTGATATCTTGATACTTGATACTAAAATCTTGATACTTTATACTTGTATTGCATATACTTAAAAATATATTTTTCAAATATTTGTAGCACTCTTTAACCGGACCTCGTCTTTATAGAAGTTGGAAACACAGGGTAGTTTGGAGGAATCTCTTATCAATGATGCTAGAAGTGGTAAGGCGTCTTCTATAGAAAAGCTGTATAAGCATTTCTATGGATACGCCATGAGCGTTGCTTTAAGATATACCAACTCTCGTGATGAGGCCTGTGAAGTAGTAAATGACAGCTACATGAAGGCATTTAATAAGCTCGACCAGTATACTTCCCAAAGTTCCTTTAAGGGCTGGTTTAGAAGGATTATCATCAATACCTCTATCGATAACTACAGGAAGAATCTTAAGCACTACTCCACTTTGGAGATAGATAATGCTTCGTCTGAATCTTATGATAGCGATGCAGTAGATTCACTTACCCAAGCAGAGATATTGATGATGCTTCAGGAGCTCCCGGATATACTCCGGATAGTATTTAATATGTATGAGATAGAAGGGTTTTCCCATCAGGAAATAGCTGATAAATTAGGATTCCCTGCTAGCTCATCCAGAACATACCTGGCGCGGGCCAAACAAAAGCTTAGAGATAAATTCAAAGCACTTAATGAAATTAGAGATGAAGGAGCAATTCGATAAAAGGCTTGTAGAGAAGATTAAAGGCTCCTTCGATAACTATGAAGAACCTTTTGATCCCAAAGAATGGGAGAAATTCTCCAATGCTTATTTTGATAAGAAGAAAACAAAACCTATTTGGGTTTGGACTGCACTCATTTCGGGTATAGCGGCCTCGTTGGTAATCGGGTTTTTGATTTGGCCTTCGGCAGTAGATTTTTCTCAAGAAGAATATATAGGCTATGAACAGGAGGAGCCAATGGTGGAACAGAAGGAACCTGAAGTAGAGCAGCATACACCTACCAGAAGGCTGCCATCTATTGATAATAATATAGGTGAGGATATAATAAAGAATGAGAAGGATCAAAAATCAATGTTGGCTGAGGGGGATGATAATGGAATGTCCACACCGGCACGGGATTCTAACTTATATATGTCATCAATTACATCTAAAACCAATGCAAAAATAAGCCAAGTTTTAAAAGATAATTTGGATGCTGCTCGCTCAAAAGGCGCTAATTCTATCGATATAGGGTCAGAGGTGGAACTACCATTAAAAAAATTGGAAATGGCCGAAGTCCAAGAGAAAGATATTAAATCTGCCATCGAAGAAAATATATATACTCCTCAGCTGAGCATAGCAGCTACCAAAGAACCTTTAAAAGAAGAGGAGGCGCAGAAAATTATAAATACGTGGGCAATGACGGATTCACCTGCTCAAATTGACAAAAAGAAAGGCGATGCATCAGGAGTTAAATGGGGATTGGTAATGGCACCTCAGGCAGCATCAAATACTACAATGGGTCTAAACCTAGGTGGAGGTGTAATGTCTGAAATATCTTTAGGCAAAAGGTTAAAGCTGGATGTAGGAGTTACCTTCGCCAGGCAGAGTATCGTACCCGGTCAGGGACAAAATGTAGCCATGGTTATGAATAGTATGCCTGGATCCGCTTCTGCTGATCAGTTACAGCAATTTACAGCCCCTAGTTCTAATAGGGCTTCAGCCTTTATGGCTGCAAATGTATTAGTTCCTGCAAGCCCTACTTATGAATTGAATTTTGCAAATTTAGATATCCCTATCAACCTAAAATATAAAGTGATGGATAATCCTCAATCCGGACTTTATCTTATAAGCGGAATATCAAGTATGATTTATTTAAGCCAAAGTACGTCGGAGACTTATAATATTTCATATGTAGGTATTGCACAGGCTAATACTCTATCTTCTAATCAGGTGCAAACATTGACCACGGAGATCTCACCTCAAGAGGGAGAAAGTAATGTTGATTTGGGCCGGATGATCAATTTATCCTTTGGGTATGAGTATAAGTTATCTAATGGTACTTTTCTATCAGTAGAGCCATTTTATAAGTTGCCATTGGGTAACATGACCTTTGTAGATCAGCAGTTTTCTATAGGGGGAGTCAATCTAAGGATGAACTTTCAGTTTAAAAAATAAATAAAGACAATATAGTTACAAGTATGAATTTAATCACAAGAAGTGTTACAGCATTAGTATTAGCTCTAGGAATGAACGCATGTCTTCCAGAGGTAGAGTCGGAAATGGATAAAATCGTGGAACGGGATGACCAGTTGCTTCAGGCTTATATTGCTCAAAATAATATAACGGCTCAGAGAACCCAAATGGGATTTTACTATACAAAAGAGCTGGAAGTAGATGGTGCTACCCAGATTACCAATAATAATATAGTAGGAATCTATTATACTATTAAGTCAATAGATGGTCAGGTGATAGAATCTTATGGACCAGAAAACGGAGCTCCTAGACCATTCTTGCATGGTGAATCTGGAATGATCCCAAGAGTTATAAATTTTGCTGCAGGCCTTGCCAGGGAAGGCGAAGTGATTAAACTTTATGCTCCTTCCTATCTTGCCTATGGGAACTACGGTTATCAGCAACTCATTCTTCCCAATTCCAACTTAGATATGACGGTTACTTTTGCAAAAATCTATTCTTTGGATGAAATGAAAGAACTTGAGGATCAAAGAATTCAGGAATATATAGCTGCTAATGACCTGGAAGGTTTTACCAAAACGGATGAAGGTGCCTATATGCGAATATTAGAGTCTGGTGAAGCGGAAAGTGAAGTCACCAAAGATGGCAGCAATATCAGGTTTAATTTTGAATTAATGCATATTAATGAAACTGAGCCTTTCCTTAGACAAGCACAAGAATCAGGTGCAGTCAATATAATCGTAGGCTCCCAAAACAACCTTAAATTTTTAAATATAGCTTTTGTAGGTTTAAAAAAAGAGACCAAAGTAGAACTTCTGGTGCCATCTCATTTAGCTTATGGATCAACAGTACAGGTGATACCAGAAGAGATAAGGAAAGACTTAATAGCCAAAGAACTTATTGTAGATCGCGCCAAGCCGTATCATCCCTTACAATTTATAGCAAGGGTTAAAGCAATTTCCTGATTGATAAAAATATTATTGAACAAAAACCCAGTTATAGCTGGGTTTTTGTGTTTATTGAGATCACTGATTATTATGTTATTGTAATAATATTATTGGCAGACCTATTTATATTTATTGATCGTGATGATATAGATAAGGCTGGAAATAAAGTATTTTTGTAATAATTAGCTGAATGTAAACCCAATTTGAAATGAGTTATTTATTTGAAGATTTCGTAGGATGGAAAGCCTATTGTGAAGAAAAACAAGTGCCTTTATATGCTCCTGTATTAGAATATGAAATTGATCAGAGAGGAACAACAGAGGATGCTGTGTGGAGTGGCTTGCTCAAAGCATATACCGTAATGAAAGATGCGGTGGAGACTGGTCTAAGGGAAGAAATGACTTCCCGTTCGGGCATGATAAATAATGGAGCCAAAAAAGTATATAATTTCCCTAAATCTGTGCTGTCTCCTGAATTTCAAAAGTTGATATCCAGAGCCTTGGCAGCTAAGGAAGTGAATAGTTGTATGGGCAGAGTAGTAGCAGCTCCTACGGCAGGTGCGTCCGGCATACTTCCGGGGACACTGTATACTCTTCAGGAAATTCATGGATTGAAGGATCGGGACATACTGGAAGGACTTCTGGTAGGTGCTGGTATCGCCCTCATCATAGAGCAAAAGGCCAGTTTGGCAGGCGCAGTTGGGGGATGTCAAGCAGAAACTGGTTCAGCGGCAGCGATGGCTTCAGGTGCGATTGTCTACTGTCTGGAAGGTTCAGTAGATCAGGTATTCAATGCGGTTGCTATCACTATTCAATGCATGTTAGGTCTGGTGTGTGATCCGGTGGCAGGTCTAGTAGAAATTCCTTGTGTAGTGAGAAATGCCAGTGCAGCTGCTATAGCAAATAGCTCTGCCCAGATAGCGCTGGCTGATGTTAGTGCAGTAATCCCAGTGGATGAATGTATAGAAGCTATGGGTGAGATAGGGGCGAATATGGAAAGTAAATATAAGGAAACAGCTATGGGTGGATTAGCTGCTACACTTACCGGACAGGAGATTTCTAAGAGGGTGCTCATTCAGGATATAGAAATATTGCCAGATGAGGAGCTTCCCGAGTAAAGCACTATTCTAAGATTCCTGAGATGATGGGAATCTTTTTTAATTGATCTATGGTAAGTGCAAAAAATATGGCCCAAATGACTCCACTGATAAGCATGTAAGTGAATATTTTTTGCTTCTTTACACCGAATGCATTCATTACAATAGCTCCACCAATAGGGGATAGCACTAATGGAGTGATGGCAGCAACACCTATGGCACCAAAATTTTGCCATACCCTTACGATTTTTCTGTTCCTGCTGGTGAAGAGTTTTCTTTTTGGATTGAAAACCAGCTTATACTTTGCCTTTAAAAATGTCCCAATATAGGTGAATACAATAACACTGCTCATTAGTCCTAAAACAGTGACCAATACAATTTCAAATACCGAATATCCTGCAGCCGTTCCTAAAACAGGACCTCCTATAAATTTAAATAGGCATATGATATATATGGCCAAAAATTTTAGGATATACTCTATCATAAAAGGAAGTACAGATATAGCAAATATCCGCCAAACAATATACCACCTTCCCACCTGGTGATCCTCAATTTAGTAATGATGATGGGCAGTAAAAGTAAAGTAAATCCTAGCATCCATAAAAAATCATTGCTAAGGAAAATCTGGGATACCGCAATTGGTTTGATTACTGCTGTCACGCCTATTATGGCAAGTATATTCATTAGGTTTGATCCTAAGATATTACCTAATGCTATGTCAGTTTGTTTTTTAAGCGCGGCCAATATTGAAGTAGCGAGTTCAGGTAAACTTGTACCAATAGCAATTACAGTTACCCCTATTATCCTGTCACTGATACCAAATTGTTGCGCTATTACTATAGCATTTTCTACAAACATCTCAGACCCCCAATATAATCCAGCTATGCCACCAAGTATAAATAAGATGGATTTATACATAGGAATGCTTTTTAATTTTTGTATATCAACATCATCTGGATCATCGGGGATCCTAGCTATGGTTTTAAAAAAATAGATATTGATAAGTACTAAAAGAACCAGCAAGATTAATCCATCTACCAGTGAAATTATGCCATTAAAGGCCAAAATAAAAAAAAGGATACTTACTATTAAGGTAAAAGCATAATCCAGCTTAATGACAGATTTAGGTAAGGCTATAGGGAAAACTACTGCACTAATTCCTAATACTAAGGTAATATTTGAAATATTAGAACCTATTACATTGCCCAATGCTATGTCGCTGGCCCCTTTTAAAGCGGCTGTGACACTAACCAATAATTCTGGGGCGGAAGTACCAAAAGATACTACTGTAAGTCCGATTAATCCAGGACTAAGCCCCAGTTTTCCTGCAATTCCGGAGGCGCCATCCACTAAGTATTTGCCGCCTATCAGTAGAATCAGCAATCCTACTATCAGTAATATATATACCATATTATAATTTTGGACCAAAAGCTAAATCTCCCGCATCACCCAGTCCCGGTACTATATAGGCCATGTCATTTAATTCCTGATCCATAGCACCAATCCAGAATTTATGGGGAATTTTTAAATTTTTTTGTATAAACTCTATGCCTTCCGGAGCGGCTATCACTGCCATAATATGGACCATTTTAGGATTTCCATTCTCTAATAAATGATGGACACTTTTAACAAAAGATTTGCCTGTAGCCAGCATGGGATCCACTATAATGACTTCTTTATTTTCTATAGAGGGTGCTGCGATATAGTTTAAATCAATTTCGATCTCATCTTCTACACTGTGATGTGTTTTACGGTATGCCCCAATAAACCCGCTATCAGCATTGTCAAAATAATTAATAACTCCTTGGTAATAAGGAAGGGCAGCTCTCATAACCGAAAGTATAACAGGAGTTTCTTTTAAGTTATAGATGGATGTAAGAGAAAGTGGAGACTTTATTTCCTCTATTTGGTAATCAAGTGATTTAGATAGTTCATAGGCCATGATTTCACCTAATCTTTCCAGATTTCTTCTAAATCTCATCCGATCATTTTGACGGGTCACATCCCTCAGTTCGGTAAGAAATTGATTTGCTATGGATGGTGATTCGTTTAATATAAACATGGATAACGCTATTTTTAACGAAAAAAAAACCCGATCTATAAAGATCGGGTTTAATTTATTTTATTTCAAATATTACTGAATTTCAAAGCTAACTCTTCTAGCTAACTGACGAGCATCAGCAGATCTCTTATCTACGCTAGTGTCTTCGCCATAACCTCTATAAGAAAGTCTGCTAGCATCAACACCTGAAGCGATTACGATATCATATACCGCTTTAGCTCTTCTTTCAGATAATCTCTGGTTGTAATCTTCTGGACCGATCTCATCAGCATAACCTTTGATTTCGACACTTACACCTGGATTTCTCTTAAGGAAGTTAGATACATAATGTGCTGCAGAAGCAGAATAACCTAGTGGCTTAGCGCTGTCAAATGCGAAGTAAACGTTTACATAACCATCATTGATAGCTTGTCTGAAGAAATCTCTTTCTCTGTCTTCGTCATCCTCTACAGGACATCCGTCATTAGATGCAGGACCAGGTACAAATGGACACTTATCCAAGTGATCAGGAATACCATCACCATCAGAATCAAGAGTTCTGCCAAATACATCTACTCTAGCTCCAGCAGGAGTATTAGGCTCTTTGTCTAGGTAATCAGGAACACCATCACCATCAGAATCTCTTAGCATGTCTCTGATCTCACCGATCTGATTTGCCAATTCTTCTTTAGTAGCATATTTGTCTTCTCTGATATTCCAATCAGCATGAGTAGTATTGCTTCCTAAATAGAAGGTAAGACCTAATGTACCAGTCCACCAAGATGCACCAGGACCATAGAAGGTATGGTGAGTAGGATCGATACTAGTAGCTCCGTCAAATGCTACACTCTGACGTCCATTAGCGATAGTAGAGATATCACCAGTTAAGGCAATTCTGTCGCTCAATCTAACCTGACCGGTGATACCAGCGATTAGGTTATAAACATCATCCTGGAAATCAGCCCACTCATTTTGCTGAGGAGTAACTCTTCCTATACCAGCTCCTGCGTGACCTAATAAGTTAAATCTTCTTGTGAAGGTCTCCCAACCAAAGATTCTACCTAAGTTAGCAACCCCCTGAAGGTTTGCTCTCCAATAATTCGTTTCAAAACCTGGGTTGTTATCTTGGCTCGCTTCAGAGAATCTACCGAAACCGTAATCCAATTTCCAGCCCCATTTTTCATTGAACATATAACGTACTCCTACGTCTCCATGTGCTAAGTTAAGGGTAGGTGAATAATAGCCGGGTGTCATTGGTTTCATGGCTTTATTCGGTCCTCCGCTCACTTCAATAGACCACTTGTTAAAGTCGTCTTGGGCATTAGCTCCAACTGCTAATGCACCAACCATTAATGTTGATAGTAATAACTTTTTCATCATAATAAAAAATTTTTTTCCAAAATTAAGTGTTTAATTGATTTAACTCCAAACATATTTACTTGTAACTGTATGCAAATGTAAATTTTTTATTCAGAACGTAAAACTTTCTTGCAAATGTTTTATGTACGTTTGTGCTAACTTTTTTGTCAGAAACTAGTAGTCATAAACTATGCCAATATGAATTTATTGATACAATTGTTACAATTCCAAGGTGTTTCAGGTGATGAGACTTCACTTTCCCGATTTATATTGGATTTTGTATCTAAACGAAAAACTTCTTGGAAAGTTTTGCCAGAAGTATACAGTGGTGAGGGATTCCAGGACTGTATAGTCCTGAAATTTGGAACACCCAGAACAGCCGTATTTGCCCATATAGACACCATTGGCTTTACGGTTCGCTATGATAACCAGCTAGTTCCTGTAGGTGGTCCTGAAGCAGAATCAGGTTATACCTTAGTGGGGGAGGATAGTTTAGGTCCTGTAATTTGCCAAATAAAAAATATTGAGGGGGAGGTATTCTATGATTTTCCTAGAGCTATTGAGCGAGGGACTAATCTATCTTTTCAGCAAAATGTCCGTATAGATGATGAGTTTATTCAGGCCGCATATTTAGATAATCGGCTAGGGGTATATAATGCTTTACGATTATGTGAAGAATTAGAGAATGGTGTGGTAGTATTTTCAACCTACGAAGAGCACGGTGGTGGCAGTATGCCCTTTCTATTAAAGTTTATCTATGAGAGTTGGAAAGTAGGCCAGGCATTAATATCAGATATTACTTGGATAACTGAAGGGGTAAATCATCATTGTGGTGTAGCCATATCAATAAGAGATAAATATATTCCAAGAAAAGTATATTTAGATAGGATTATAAAATTGGCTCGTGAAAGTAGTATAGATTTTCAACTGGAAGTGGAGGCAAACGGAGGAAGTGACGGGCGAGAAGTTCAGCTGTCACCATATCCCATTGATTGGTGTTTTATAGGAGCGCCCGAGGACAATGTGCACTCTCCTGATGAAAAAGTTTCGTTATATGATTTGGAGTGTATGAGAAAGATGTACTGTTATTTAATGAAATATCTATAATATATAAGTGTTTGGTTTACAAATTGTCGATTCGCCATCAATTTTTCATATATTTGTAACGCCCTTAAAAAAGGGCTTTTTTATTACGATATGATAGAAGTTAAAGACAAAAAGTTTATCCCTTATCTTTCTGAGGATCAGCTCGCGGAGAAAATTTCTGAATTGGGATCTCGAATTAGCCAAGATTATATAGGCAAAGAGCCAATACTGTTGGGGATATTAAACGGTGCCTTCATGTTTTTATCAGACCTTGCCAAATCTATTGATATACCTGTTGAAATACATTTTATAAAAGTGGCATCTTACGAGTCCTTTTCATCTACCGGTAAGGTAAAGGATTTGATTGGTCTGAATATTGATCTGGAAGGAAGAGAAGTAATAGTGGTAGAAGACATCATAGATACCGGCTTAAGTATGAAACATATTAAAGGTCTTATCGCAAATAAAAACCCTGCAAATATATCAGTAGCTACCCTTCTACTTAAACCTGAAGCACTTCAGGAAAAATTGGAAGTAGCCTATGTTGGTTTTGAAATCCCTAATAAATTTGTAGTAGGATACGGATTAGATTATGACGGATATGGCAGAAATCTTAAGGAAATCTACCAATTAAAAGAGTAAATACATTTTGATATCATTAATTTTATATAAAGTAATTGTTTGACTATGTTAAATATAGTTTTATTCGGCCCTCCAGGCGCAGGTAAAGGTACTCAAAGCGAAAAGCTGATAGAAAAATATAATCTGGTCCATTTATCCACAGGGGATCTGTTTCGTGTCCATTTAGGTCAAGGAACAGAATTGGGACTACTTGCCAGGAAGTACATGGATGAGGGTAGATTAGTACCTGATGAAGTAGTGATAGGTATGGTAGATGAAAAAATCAAAAGTAGCTCTGATGTTAACGGATTTATTTTTGATGGATTTCCACGAACTGTAGCTCAGGCTAAAGCACTCGATAAACTGCTAGAAGACAAGGGTGAATCCATCACTTGTATGATAGCTTTGGATGTACCTCATGAGACTTTAAAAGAGAGAATCAAAGAAAGGGGAAAAACTTCTGGTCGCGCAGATGATCAGGACGAATCCAAAATCAATACTAGAATCAATGTATATATGGATGAAACTTTACCCGTGGCACAATATTATAAAGAGCAAGGTAAATTATCTCAGGTACATGGTGTAGGTGAAATTGAAACAATTTTCAATAATATCTGTCAGGTAGTAGATAGTCATTCATAATTCAAATAATCACATAATTGTGTACAGATATTGGCTAAGCGGGATGGCTTAGCCAATTTTGTTTAATTTAAATAATAAAAAGGTGGCGGATTCCAATTTCATAGATTATGTAAAATTTTGCTCTAGATCAGGGGCGGGAGGCTCTGGATCTGTTCATTTTAGACGTGAAAAGCATGTGCCTAAAGGCGGACCTGATGGTGGAGATGGAGGTCGAGGAGGACATATTATCCTAAGAGGCAATGCTCAGCACTGGACCTTATTACACCTTAAATATAAAAAGCATGTCATAGCGGAAAATGGTAAAGGCGGAGAAGGAGGTAGAAGAAAAGGAGCTGATGGTAATGACATGATATTGGATGTACCCTTAGGTACCATAGCTAAAGATGCAGAAACCGGGGAACTCAGATGTGAAATCACAGAAGACGGGCAAGAAGTAATTTTAACCAGAGGTGGCCGAGGAGGCCTCGGAAATGACCACTTTAAATCTGCTACTAATCAGGCCCCGCATTATGCACAGCCAGGAGAGGAAGGTATAGAAGAATGGATCATTCTCGAACTGAAACTGCTCGCTGATGTTGGGCTGGTTGGATTTCCTAATGCAGGAAAATCCACTCTTCTTTCAGCTGTATCAGCAGCCAAACCGGAAATAGGTGACTACCCGTTTACTACATTGGTTCCTAATCTGGGCGTGGTAGGCTACAGAGGTGATAAATCATTTGTGATGGCAGATATTCCTGGTATCATAGAGGGAGCAGCAGAAGGTAGAGGTCTAGGTATAAGATTTTTGAGACACATCGAACGAAATTCCATTCTGCTATTTATGGTCCCTGCAGATGCTAAAGATATCAAAAAAGAATATAGTATTCTGTTAAATGAACTAAAACAGTACAATCCAGAGTTGTTGGACAAAAAAAGACTGTTGGCCATTTCTAAAGCTGACATGCTGGACGATGAACTGATAGCAGAAATGCAGAAAGAGTTGCCGGAAAACATTCCCTCAATATTTATATCTTCTGTATCCCAATACAATCTTGACAAAATGAAAGATCTAATTTGGCAAGCAATTAATAATTAATGTCAGTTTGTCAGCTTTCAGGGTGTGGCAAACTAATTGATTTTCATCATTCAACTTTTGAAAAAGATTAAAGCATATGGCGGAGAAAGAAAATTTAGAACAAGAAGAAAAAACTACTGAAAATCTTGCTACAGAAAAGCAAGAAGAAAATATTAATACCGGACAGGAAGAACAAGTTCAGGATGATAAGCAAGAATTGAGTAAAGAAGAAAAACTCAAGGCTGAATCTCAAGAGTTAAAAGATAAATATTTGAGACTCTATTCTGAATTTGAAAATTATCGGAGAAGAACAGCTAAAGAAAGGCTGGAATTAATCAAAACAGCTTCTGAAGATGTTTTAAAGGATTTAATACCCGTAGTGGATGATTTTGAGCGAGCTATCAAGGCATCAGATAAGGATGATAAGGACTCAAATATTATAGAAGGAACTCACCTTATATATAGTAAACTTTTGAAGATATTAGAATCAAAGGGAGTAAAGCCAATGAATGATTTGATTGGGGAAAATTTTGATTCTGATACTCAGGAAGCTATTACCCAGATCCCTGCGCCTACCGAAGATATGAAGGGCAAAGTAATAGATGTAGTAGAAAAAGGATATACACTTGGCGACAAGGTAATCAGGTACGCTAAAGTGGTCATTGGAGCATAACATAATTATGGCTAAAAGAGATTATTACGAAATATTAGGAATAAGTAAAGACGCTGGTCAGGATGAGATTAAAAAAGCCTATCGAAAGATGGCCATAAAATATCACCCTGACAAAAACCCTGACAATCCAGAGGCTGAGGACAAATTTAAGGAAGCTGCAGAAGCTTATGAAGTTCTAAGCAATCAGGAAAAAAGACAACGGTATGACCAGTTTGGTCACCAGGGAGTAAGCGGAGCTGGAGGCTTCGGTGGGGGAGGTATGAATATGGATGACATATTCTCTCAATTTGGCGATATTTTTGGCGGAGGCGGATTTGATTCCTTCTTCGGAGGAGGAGGCAGAGGTGGCCGACGTACTAAGAAAGGCACCAATCTCCGGGTTAAGCTAAAATTAAATCTAAAGGAAGTAGCTGGTGGTGTTGAGAAAAAGATAAAAGTAAAAAGACATATCTTAGCAGAAGGTGTCACTTTTAAAACTTGTAGTACCTGTCAGGGTGCCGGTCAAGTGAAAAAAGTGGTAAACACCATGTTGGGTCAGATGGTATCGGCCAGCACATGTCCTGCATGTGGGGGCAATGGTCAGATAGTGGACAAAAGACCTGCAGAAGCTGATGCTAAAGGCTTAGTAATTAGAGAAGAGATCATACCTATAAAGATTCCAGGAGGAGTAGCGGACGGTATGCAGCTGAGTATGTCTGGCAAAGGTAATGAAACTCCCGGCGGTATAGCCGGCGATCTTTTAATTGTCATCGAAGAGATAGCAGATGATGTACTTCAGCGAGATGGGAATAATGTGATTTTTGACCTTTATGTTAGTTTTGTAGATGCTGCCCTGGGTGCACAGATAGAAGTACCTACCATAGATGGGAAAGTGAAGATCAAGCTTGACCCAGGTACTCAAAGCGGTAAAGTACTCCGTCTTAAAGGTAAAGGGATAAATGATATCAATGGATATTCCAAAGGAGACCAACTCATTCATGTGAATGTGTGGACGCCTAAACAACTTACCAAAGAAGAAAAAATTACACTGGAAAATCTACGGACTTCCAGTAACTTCATACCAGATCCTGGGAAGTCAGAAAAAAACTTCTTTGATAAAATGAAGGAGTTTTTCTAATAAAGAACTCAAAAGCCGGAATGTTTTCCGGCTTTTTTTTGCCTATTCAAAACCTTTTGAATTGAGTGCCGTAATTTACTCGTATGTTGAGAAGATTATGTTTAATAATTTGGCTGGTTTTAGCCTTTAATATTGACTCAAAAGCCCAAATAAAAAAAGAGTTTAAGGTAGAAAAAAAGGATGATTTTAGTCTGGTAAAATTGGATTTTTCATCCTACAAAGGGATCTCCAATATATCCAGGGATCATTCTGGCTGGCCAATCATGATAGAGGCTTCACTGGCGAAAGTGAATATTTTGCCATCCTTTTATCACTCTGTCCAAAACAACGTACTTACAGCCAACCTTGACCATCGAAATGTAGAATCAGAAAGTTTAGGCAAAAGTATTACATCCAGATTATTTCCTAGTAGCAGTGAAGATTTTGATCATAACTGGAATGTAGGACTTAATACAAATTTTTTATATGACCTAAATTTTAATTTTGGGATAGGAAAAGCAAATATAGACTTGTCAAATATTAATGTGACCAAATGTAAAATCAAGACAGCTACTGCTGATGTGTTTTTAAATTATAGCAGAAATACACCAAATCCTATTAGTATGGATACCATGTCTGTATTTATAAACATGGGAAATGTAGAAGCTCACAGTTTGAATTTTTCTAATGCCAAGCAAATGATTTTTGATGTCAACTATGGCAATGTAAACCTTACTTTTAATGGGGATATGTCACATGCAAGTAATATCAAAGCAAGTGTGGGTGCAGGATCGGTTAATATAACTTTGCCCGCTCAGGATACTCCCTATATAGTTAAAGTACACAGTACTGCTATGTGTAGGACCTCTATACCCCCCTATTTAAAAAGTATAGGAAATAAAACTTATGTAAGCAAGGGCTATAAGGCAGGTGCAAATAATATCATGTCCATAGAGATAGATGTATCCGTAGGTTCTGTAGCTTTAAAATAATTATTACTTTAAAACGTAGATAGAATTTTTTCAATTAGTTAAATTACGTCCTCTAACCAGCAAACTTCATTAATGTCAAATATTCTAGAAGTCCATTCTTTATATAAGAACTATGGAAATACTCCTGCCCTGGTAGATATAAACCTTACTGTGAGTAAAGGTATTATATTTGGATTGCTGGGTCCTAATGGTGCAGGTAAGACTACCCTTATCCGGATAATCAATCAGATTATAGAAGCAGATTCGGGTGAGGTAAGAATAAATTCAGAGCTGTTGAATGCAAAACATATAAAGAATATAGGTTACTTACCGGAAGAACGAGGGCTTTATAAAAAAATGAAAGTTGGAGAGCAACTTTTATACTTTGCCCAACTTAAAGGATTGAAGGCGAATGCAGCTAAAATGAAGGTCAGACACTGGATGGAGAAATTGGATATAGCAGCATGGAAAGAAAAAAGGATAGAAGATCTATCTAAAGGGATGGCTCAAAAAATTCAGTTTATAGCAACAGTAATCCACGAACCCGAACTCCTCATTTTGGATGAACCATTTTCAGGATTTGATCCAGTGAATGCCGAACTTATCAAAAATGAAATTATTGAGCTTAAACAACAAGGGACATCGGTAATCCTTTCTACACATAGAATGGAATCTGTAGAATTGCTCTGTGATCACATAGCGATGATCAATAAAGCTAAAAAAGTATTAGATGGACCTGTAGGGGTGATTAGGCAGCAGTCCAGGAAAAACCTTTTTGAATTAAAGCTAAAGTTAAATTCTGACCAATATCCTGCTAAATGGATAAAACATGCTGAAGATATTTATGGAAGTAGGTTTCACATTCAGTTAAATGGAGAATCCACCAATGACTTTCTTCAGGAGGCACTGTCTTATGGGGAAATATTAGGGTTTGAAGAAATCATTCCTACTATAGGCGAAATTTTTATTCAGCGCGCTAAAGACACAGATTATGAATAAAATATTACTGGTGATCAAAAGGGAGTATTTTGCCAGAGTAAAAAAGAAGTCATTCCTTTTAGTCACCTTGCTTACTCCATTACTTTTTCCTACCATACTGGGAGTATTTCTATGGATAGCAATGAATGAACGCAGTTCGGAAGCTTTGCGAATAATAGAAGTCATCGATGAAAATAATCTTTTCCGAATGGAAAGCTCAGACCAATATGCTTTTTCTTATTCTGATAGAGATGTTGAAGATGCTAAAGAAATGGTCAAGAGTGGAGATAGATATGGGTTTCTGTATATTCCTGAAATAGCGCTGGAAAATCCATCGGGCATCATGTATTATACGGAGAAAACTCCCAGTATGGCTTTAATCAGCCATTTAGAAAGCAGCCTCAAAAGGAAGATTGAAGAAATAAGACTTTTTGACTCTGGAATAGATCCTAAAGTAATAGCTGAGCTGAGGACCAATGTGAAAGTTAGTGCCATTACACTGGATAATGCGGGTGAGGAAAAAATATCAAATGCGGTGGTGAATTATGTACTGGGGTTTATCACAGGTATATTGATCTACATGTTTATATTTATCTATGGCAATCAGATCATGCAGGGGGTTATCGAAGAAAAGTCAAGTAGAATCATTGAAATCCTTGTTTCTTCCATCAAACCTTTTCAGTTAATTACGGGTAAAATCATTGGGATTGGCCTGGTAGGCTTGAGCCAGTTTTTGATCTGGATTATATTGATCTCCGCTATATCAGCCCTGGTAATGGGGTACTTTGGTATGACCATGCCTCAGCAGCAAGCTTTTGAATTGGCCAATCCTGAAGCAGGGATGGTGATGGATGCATCGGCCGGGGAGATGGAGCAGTATCTTCAGGTAATTCAAGACATTAATTTCTTTAAGCTTATAATGACTTTTATCTTTTATTTTATTGGAGGATATCTGCTTTATGGGGCATTTTTTGCGGCTATAGGGGCTGCTGTAGATACACCTTCAGATGCGCAGCAATTTATGTTTCCCGTAACCATTCCATTGATCGTGGCGTATTTCGGATTATTCGTTTTCGTATTGGATGATCCCAATAGTAATATTTCTTTCTGGCTTTCTGTTATACCTTTTACCTCACCTATTGCCATGATGGGACGGGCAAGTTATGGGGTCCCATTTTTTGATCTGGCTTTATCAATGAGTTTGCTGATTGTAGGTTTTCTGTTTACCACCTGGATGGCTGGAAAAATTTATAGAATAGGAATACTTGTTCACGGAAGTAAGGTGAATTATAAAACACTCTGGAGATGGATGAAAACAGCATAGCAAAAAACGGTTAGGATATCTATTAAAATAAACATCTTTATAATGAGACTTCTATGGTATAGATTCTAAGTGTTTTAAGTTTTTTTAGGTATGGTTTTCAGATTAGTTTAATTTCATTTTTACAAAAAAGTTATTGGTTCTCGCATAATCCTTATTAAATTTTAACCTACATTTTATTATCAGGAATTCATTGTGGTGTTTTATTATAGATTGATTAAATTACCCTAATTAAAAGCCTGTTTAAAGCTATGGTATAGCTTTTATTATTATGTAATCAGATAATATCTTATGCATAAATGAGTTATACGTAAGAGCTATTGAATTATAGATTTCCAACCCCTTACAATGAAGAATAGATTTCAGGATCTTACCACTTTTGACCTTTATCATAATAGGGGCAAAGTCAAATGGATTATTTTTATATTATCACTGATCATCAGTTTAGGTTCCATTTACTATACCGATTTGCTGGTAAGTGATCTTAAAGTAAGGGAGAAACGTCAGATAGACTTGTATGCCAATGCCATGGAATACTTAGCCAGTGGCAATGATAATCTTACTTTTATCCATCAGGAAATTATTGTGGAGAATACTAGTATTCCTGTAATCATCACCGATGCTAATGGAAATCCAAATGAGCATAAAAACATTAACCTTAAAAAAAACAGTACAGATGAAGAAATCAAGGAACAGTTAAAATATGAACTGGTAAGAATGAAGGCCGAATACGAGCCCATAGTTTTGGCAGAGGATTTTCTTATCTTTTACAGAAACTCTGAATTGCTGAGGAGGCTGCAATATTATCCTTATGTACAACTTTCCGTTATTTTAGTTTTTGGTTTGCTTGCCTTTGCTGTCTTTAACCAATCAAAACTTGCAGAGCAAAACCGCGTTTGGGCAGGTCTTACGAAAGAAACAGCCCACCAACTCGGAACCCCTTTGGCCTCATTGATGGCATGGATAGATTATCTTAAAAATTCACCGGTTTGGGAAGAAAACCAGGAAGTGATCCAAGAAATGGATAAGGATGTGGTTAAGCTTCGAATGGTGACTGAAAGGTTTAGCAGCATTGGGAGTACTCCGGTCATACAGCCGGAAAATGTTTATCAAACTGTAGAGGAGGCTGTGAATTACCTACGCCCAAGATTATCTAGTAAGGTGGATATTCAACTCAACAGTCATGCGGATAATATATACGCTATGATGAACAAGCCTCTATTCGAATGGGTAGTAGAGAATATTTGTAAAAATGCCGTGGACGCCATGAAAGGTAGAGGGGATATTTTAATCAATATAGTAAAGGATAGTGAGAAATATATCATAATAGATATCAGTGATAATGGAAAGGGCATGGAAAAAAGCATGTTCAAAAAAGTTTTTAATCCAGGATTTACTACCAGGCAGAGAGGTTGGGGTTTAGGCCTGACCCTGGCACAGAGAATAATAGAGGGATATCATAATGGCAAAATTTATGTAAAAGCCTCTGAAATGGGGAAGGGGACTACTTTTAGGATAGTACTCAATGGAGCAGAGGAGAGTAAAGTTGGATGACGAGGTAAAGTGTCCGCAAACCAAGGAGGATGTTACATATCTCAAAATATCGAAAATTGACATTTGATTATGTTTATTGGTAATTGTACCCTGATTAATTGATCCTTGATAATTCCAATCTTCTAATATTAGCTGTACCTTTGCACCCTGAAAAATATATATTAAGCAGATGACCCTTTCAAACGAAATCCAAAAAAGAAGAACTTTTGCCATTATTGCTCACCCGGATGCAGGTAAGACTACGCTTACTGAAAAACTTCTGTTATTTGGAGGTGCCATTAAAACAGCAGGGGCGGTAAAATCTAATAAAATAGATACAGCTACCAAGTCTGATTGGATGGAAATTGAGAAACAAAGAGGTATTTCAGTTGCCACTTCTGTCATGGGCTTTGAATACCGGAATGTGAAGATTAATCTATTAGATACACCTGGTCACCAAGATTTTGCTGAAGATACTTACCGTACGCTTACTGCAGTGGATTCCGTAATTATGGTAATAGACTGTGTGAAAGGAGTGGAGATCCAAACAGAAAAACTGATGGAAGTGTGCCGGATGAGGAAAACTCCGGTTATCTGTTTTATAAATAAATTGGATAGAGAAGGAAGGGATCCATATGATCTGCTGGATGAGGTAGAAGAAAAACTTAATATCAGTGTACGTCCTCTTTCATGGCCTATTGGAATGGGTAAAGCATTTAAAGGAGTATATAATTTATATGATAAGCAGCTAAACCTATTTACACCTAGCCAGAGAAAACTAAGTGATGACAGAGCTGTCTTTGAAAACTTGGAAGATGAAAGGCTAGATACTCTAATAGGACCTAATTATGCAAATCAGCTAAGGGAGGATGTAGAGTTGATAGAAGGAGTATATCCTGATTTTGATCCCACTGATTATCTTGAAGGCAAAGTAGCTCCGGTATTTTTTGGTTCTGCTGTTAATAATTTTGGGATCAATGAGATGCTGGATACATTTATTAAAATAGCTCCAAAGCCTAAAAGTAGACATACAGAAGACAGGGAAGTAACACCGGATGAAAAAAACTTTTCAGGTTTCATATTTAAGATCCATGCCAATATGGATCCAAATCACAGAAACAGAATAGCATTCTTGAGAATTTGTTCCGGTAAATTCGAAAGGAATAAACCGTATAACCATGTAAGAGGTACAAAACCACTTAGATTTTCTAACGTAACTTCTTTTATGGCGCAGGATAAAGAAATCGTAGACGAAGCATTTCCCGGTGACATAGTAGGATTATATGACACTGGAAATTTAAAAATAGGTGATACCCTGACAGATGGGGAGAATATGAATTTTAAAGGCATCCCTAGCTTTTCTCCGGAAATTTTTAGAGAAGTGATCAATAAAGATGCAATGAAAACCAAGCAACTGGAAAAAGGTCTTAAGCAGTTGATGGAAGAAGGGGTGGCCCAACTTTTTACTTTTGATATGGGTTCCAGGAAAGTGGTAGGTACAGTAGGACAGCTACAGTTTGAGGTGATTCAGTTCAGACTGAAAAATGAGTATAATGCTACAGTAGAGTTTGCTCCTATGAATCTTTATAAAGCCTGCTGGATCAGCAGTAAAGATAAAAAGCAGCTGGATGAATTTGTGAGATCCAAAAATAGACATATAGCTCATGATAAGGATGGAAAACTTGTGTTTATGGCGGAAACCAAATCATGGCTTCAGATGGTACAGGATAATTACCCCGAAATAGAATTTCATTATACATCTGAATTTTAATACAGTAAAAAGGCAAGGATAAAAATTCTTGCCATTTTACTGTATTGAACATTAAACCTACTAATCTTCTACTCCCTCTTCTCCTAATTCGATGGTTTGTGAGTATTTCACTGCAATAGATTTAGGTTTGATTTCGTGTCCTCTGTTTACTGAATATGCCTTGGTAATTTCCCCGCCGAGAAAAAGAATGATGGAGCTATAAAAAATCCACAGTAAAATAACCACCAAGGATCCAGCTGCAGCATAATAATCGGCTATTTCTATTTCACTTAAGATAAGGTTTATAACCTGCTTGCCTAGAAGAAAAAGAATGGATGTAATAATACCTCCAGCTAATGCGTCTTTCCAAGGTATTTTAGCATCAGGTAAAGTTTTGTGTATAGACGTAAAGAAGATCAGAACCATAAAAAAACTCAGGAGAAAATTGAGAGCTGTGATAGTGTGATGACTGTCTCCAGGGAAAATTCCCTGAAGTTCATGACCAGCTAAAGAGATAGCCGTATCCAAAATCATAGTTAGCACTAGTAGAAACCCTAGTCCCACTACTATAAGTAAAGTCACAGATCTATGCTTTAGATAACTTAAATATTTGACATCTTTTTTAACTTCTACTTTCCATATTGAATTCAAGGCCTTTTGTATCATGAAGAATATCATAGTAGCACTTTTGATTACCACTAATACACCAATTACTATATACCAAAACCCACCCGGGCTTTCCATGACATTTGCCAAAACTTCAGCGACCTGCTCGGCAGCTTCCTCACCTATAAATTCATCCGCTACATTATGTATCTCCCTGCTTATAGTTTTTACATCAAAGAAAATAATGCCTACCAAAGTAACTACAATCAATATAGCCGGTAGGGAGAAGATGGTAAAAAATGCTATAGCGGCACAGTAAATAATTGGTTCATCTTCTTTAAGGTATTTTAAGGTTGCTTTAAGAATTTTCCATGAATCTTTAAATATTCCTTTTACATTCATCAAAATGATTATTTATTAGTTTTATATATGTTAAAATACAACTGTGATGGTAGGTAATTGTTGTTAATATAATAATTGTTGTAATTTTTAAAGTTTATCTAAGAATTAACACTATCTTTATCCACGGTGGATTTCTTCTCCTAAGATTAAAGCATCTTTTTGATTATCTTTGAAATAAAATTAGGAAAGAGATGAGAAAACAGCCCTTCACGGTAGTATATGAAGATAACCATCTGTTGGTGGTAAATAAAGCAGCAGGAATTTTAGTACAAGGTGATAAAACTGGAGATAAAACCCTAACTGATTATTGTAGAGAGTATATAAAATTTAAATATGATAAGCCTGGTGATGTATTTCTTCACCCTGTACATAGATTAGACAGGCCGGTAAGCGGTTTAGTAGTATTTGCCAGAACCTCTAAAGGGTTGGAGAGAATGATGGAGCTATTTCGAAAGAGAGAGATTCATAAAATCTATTGGGCGGTGGTAAAAAAGAGACCAAAAGAAGAAATGGGTAAACTTACCCACTACCTTACCAAAGATGAAAATAGGAATGTAGTGACTGCTCATGAAAAAGAAGTGGCAGGTAGTCAAAAGGCTGAATTGAATTATAAACGACTGGGAACTTTAAATGACCATTGGTTATTAGAGGTAAGGCCTGTCACAGGAAGACCCCATCAGATCAGGGTGCAGCTCGCTAGTATGGGTTCGCCTATAAGAGGTGATGTAAAATACGGTTTTGTCAAGCCAAATGTTGATGCTAGTATCAATCTACATGCATTTCATTTGGTATTTGTACATCCAATTAAAAAAGAGAAGCTGTTCTTAAGAGCAGGACTTCCAACTGAGCCATTTTGGGAGCAGTTTTTAGAATTTGAAGAAATTAAGGCAAAAGACCAGCATTTGGACAATACCTTTAGCGGATAATATAATTAATTAATAAAAATCACCCGTTTTCCTATGAGAAAATTAATTTTAATGATTGGTGCGTTTATCGCATATGTAAATTTTGGCATTTGTCAGGAGAAGGGGCTGTTTTACGAAATTACAGGGAATGGATTAGAATCACCCTCTTATCTATTTGGTACAATTCACATCATTTGTGAAGATGATTTTTATTTAGGTCAAAATGTACAGGATAAAGTTATCGAAGCTCAAAAGCTGGTATTGGAAATAGACCTGGATGACCCTAATATGATGCAAGTAGTATTTGCCAATATTAATAATCCATCAGGAGAGCAAATTACTGATTATCTGGACGAAGATCAATTCAAAGCTACACAACAATTTCTCCTCGAAAATGCAGCTGTAGATATAGGGATGATGAAATCAATGAGGCCATTTATGCTGCTTTCCATGTTATATCCAAAGATGCTCGAGTGTGAGACTAAAGCGTATGAATTGGAATTGATGAAAATTGCTAAGGAAAATGAAATGCCTGTATTGGGACTTGAAAGTATAGAGGACCAATTATTGGTATTCGAAAGCATACCGTTAGATGAGCAATATAAAAATCTTTATGATTATGTCTCTGATTTTGAGAAAGGCAGAAAAGAATTTAAAAAACTCATCGAAACTTACAGTTCAAAGGATATAGATCGAATGGTAGAAATGGTAAGTGAAAGTCCAGAATATAAAAACTATCAAGATATTATGCTGGATAATAGAAATAGCAATTGGATCAGTCCTATGAAAACTATGATGGCCGAAGGTAAAATGTTTTTTGCCGTAGGAGCTGGTCATTTAGGCGGTACAAAAGGTCTTCTAAATCTGTTAAGAAAAGAAGGTTATAATATCAAAGCCATAGAAGAATAAAGTATTACCCTTACCCTCTATAATAAAGACCTAAAATCATATTGAATAGATTTATTATGAAAAGAATTTTCCCTCCAATCTTTTTTTTATTTATCCTTTTAATACTTACAATCCCAGATGTTTTAGCTCAACATGATGGGGAGAGGGCTATATATGTCATGAGGCATGCTGAGAAAAAAGCAGATAAAGATGATCCAGCTTTAAGTAATGAAGGTGAAGAAAGGGCAGGGAAATTAAAAGAGATACTAAAGGATAAAGACATCAAAGCTGTATATTCTTCTGATACCAAAAGAACGAGGCATACCATCATCCCATTTGCCGATAATGAAGGTTTATACCTACAGATCTATGATACTGATGATCATGGAGATTTAGTAGCAAAACTTCAAGAAGAAGAAGATAATGTAGTAGTTATTGGTCACTCTAATACCGTACACCATATCATTAACTTACTCATAGGCCGTACCATTATGGAAGAGCTGGATGAATCTGACTATGAAAACATCTTTATAGTATATATAGATGATGAGGGCGGTACGAGACTAGAAAGCAAAAAGTATTCAGACTTTGAGTAAGATCAAATATTGATTTTTACACTAAGCCGGATAAATCGTAGGATTTATCCGGTTTTTTATTTTGGTTTATAGGAACGTTTTAAGTTTTTTGCTTTAATATTCTATTGATTTCTATTCCTCTGAACTATGATGTATGAATATATTCGTTGCTGAATTTTTTGGGACAGCCTTACTGATATCAATGGGTTCGGGTGTTGTAGCCAATGTGGTGCTGAAAGGTACTAAGGGAAATGGAGGCGGTTGGATGGTGATCACCACTGCATGGGCTTTGGGTGTATTTATAGGGGTGATAGTAGCCGGACCATATAGTGGGGCACACTTAAACCCTGCTGTATCTATAGGTTTGGCAATAGTGGGTGATTTTAGCTGGTCGTTGGTTCCTTATTATATTATAGCCCAGATATTAGGAGCTGGTTTTGGGGCAATCATTGCCTGGGTAGTTTATAAAGATCACTTTGACGCCACCCCAGATCCGGCTTTAAAATTTGCTCCTTTTGGGACTGTTCCTGCTATTCGTAATATGCCTTTCAATTTTCTTTCCGAAGTGATTGGGACTTTTGTTTTAATATTTGTAATTCTATACATCACAGATCCGATTATTGCAGACGATAAAGCTACACCCATAGGACTGGGAGCTATAGGAGCATTACCGGTGGCATTTTTAGTCTGGGTTATAGGATTAGCACTGGGAGGCACTACTGGCTATGCTATTAACCCTGCCAGAGACCTTGGGCCCAGAATAGTACATGCGATGCTTCCTATCAAAGGAAAAGGCGGTAGCGACTGGTCATACAGCTGGGTTCCCATAATAGGACCATTGGTAGGAGCTACAATAGCTGCATTACTATTTATGTTTTTGTCGGGTATATAAGCTGATATGATAGGAAAACATATTGTCAACTGTGGCAATTTATCAAGATAGCAGATCTCATCTTCAGTCAAAAAAATAATTTAAGTCAAAAAAAAAGCGGAGAATGATCTCCGCTTTACTTATTAATGTCTTCTTCTACTATAATTTTCTCGGCTAAAAGAATAATATTATTATCCTTTACTTCTACCACTCCTCCATCTACTTGGATGATTTGTCTGCCTTCTTTAGTAGTAAAAGCTACTACTCCTTTTGCAAGGGCAGATACTAGTGGGGCGTGATTATTTAAAACCTGGAAAGCACCTGAAGCTCCAGGGAAGCTTGCTTCAGAAACCTCTCCCTGAAAAACCTTCTTATCGGGTGTTATTATTTCTAAATGCATATAGGTCTATTTAATAAGAACAACAAGGAGCTACCGATTGGTGGCTCCCTGTTATTTTATATTTAGTTATTTACTTCAGCTAGCATTTTCTCTCCTTTGGCTATGGCATCTTCGATGCTACCTACCAAGTTAAAAGCAGCTTCAGGAAGGTGATCAAGCTCACCGTCCATGATCATATTAAAGCCTTTGATAGTATCTTTGATATCTACCAATACTCCTTTAAGCCCTGTAAACTGCTCTGCCACGTGGAAAGGCTGGGAAAGGAATCTCTGAACTCGTCTAGCTCTGTGTACTACTAGCTTATCTTCCTCAGAAAGTTCCTCCATACCTAGGATGGCTATGATATCTTGAAGTTCTCTATATCTCTGAAGGATTTCTTTTACATTCTGAGCACAGGTATAATGCTCATCACCCAATACTTCTGGCGAAAGGATTCTTGAAGTAGAATCCAATGGATCCACAGCAGGATAAATACCTAGTTCGGCGATTTTACGGGAAAGTACAGTAGTAGCATCCAAGTGAGCAAATGTAGTCGCTGGAGCTGGATCCGTTAAATCATCTGCAGGTACATAAACGGCCTGCACAGATGTGATCGACCCATTTTTAGTAGATGTAATTCTTTCTTGCATGGCACCCATTTCTGTAGCCAACGTAGGCTGATAACCCACAGCAGATGGCATACGTCCAAGAAGTGCAGATACCTCAGAACCTGCCTGAGTAAATCTGAATATATTGTCAATGAAGAATAGGATATCCTTACCGGCACCATCTCCTTCTCCATCTCTGTAGTATTCTGCAAGGGTAAGTCCTGTCAAGGCTACACGTGCTCTTGCCCCAGGAGGCTCATTCATTTGACCGAAGACGAAGGTAGCTTTAGAATCTTCAAGCTTCTTTAGATCCACTTTGGATAAATCCCAACCTCCTTCAGTTTCTAAAGAATGCACAAAATCATCACCGTATGTTACGATACCTGATTCTATCATTTCTCTAAGAAGGTCATTTCCTTCTCGGGTTCTTTCACCTACACCGGCGAAAACAGAAAGTCCTGAATAAGCCTTGGCTATATTGTTGATCAATTCTTGAATCAGTACTGTCTTACCAACACCTGCACCTCCAAAAAGTCCGATCTTACCACCTTTGGCATAAGGCTCAATAAGGTCAATTACTTTAATTCCTGTGAAAAGTACTTCAGATGAAGTAGAAAGGTCCTCAAATCTAGGAGCACTTCTGTGAATAGGAAGTCTATTGGTATGAATTGGTTGGGGAAGACCATCTATAGCTTCGCCAATTACATTAAATAGACGGCCTTTGATGGCATCACCAGTAGGTACAGATATTGGTGAACCTAAATTGGTAGCCACCATACCTCTTACCATACCTTCAGATGAATCCATCGCGATAGTTCTTACACGATTTTCTCCAAGGTGTTGCTGAACTTCTAAAACTACTTTCTGTCCGTTCTCCTTAGTGATCTCAAGTGCATCCAGGATATTAGGTAATATACCTCCTTCGAAGGATATATCCACTACGGGACCAATCACCTGTGTTATCTTACCAGTATTCGCCATTTTTATATGTTAATATGAAAGGGATGTATGCTTTTTTATTCGAGTGCAAAATTAAATAATAAACCTGAATACCAAAGGATGTTTTGAATTTTAAATCGAATTAGTTTTAAAAAATATCACTGTAAACTCCTTTGGCTCACCATGCCACCTTATTATCACGGTATTGGGACTAGATATCCAATAATTTAATTAGGATTTTTAATCAATCTTAAAAAACCCTTCTGCCCATAACAAATCTTTTTGACCAATAAGAAGAATAAATATCATCTTCAGTGACACCTAAAGAAGTAGAGGCATGGATAAACTGGATTTCACGACGGTGATTGGAAGTAACAATACCTGCATGAGTAACCTGTCTCCTCTTTTTTCCTGTAGCAAAGAAAACCATATCGCCTTTTTGTAGGCTTTTACGGGTAACTCGTTTTCCTATTTTGCTTTGTGCTTCGGATGTCCGGGGTAATGTAACCCCTATACTCGAAAAGGATTGAAATAGCAGCGCAGAACAATCCATACCTGACCTGGTGGTGCCTCCATAGCGATAAGGCGTTCCCCTAAATGATTGAGCAGTAGTGACTACCTGATCAATGTTTGCCTTACGCATTTTTCGGGATGGGGAGCAGGAAGTAAATGATAATACCGCTATCCAAAAAATAAACATAAAAATAAGCTTGGAAGCGGAGTATTTATAAACCTTGTAAAGCATTTGATTAATCTATCGTTTTTCAATATTACTAAGTAAAATAAAAGTGTGCAATCTACTGATAGAAAAACTTCAATTAGGTTTGTCATAAAAATTTATATATTGACTTTGCCAGCCTAATATTAGAATTGCTTTAGTATGAAAATTTTTATGGCATAGGCATTGCAAAAAGTATTTTTCTGATTTTGTCCTCTAAAGTTTAGGACCATCTTTTTGCTTTAAATAAGATTCTTTAGATATTGTATTATGATCAATCCCATTTTAATTATATTGTTAATAGTAAGTCTGGCATCTTGCCAAAAAGGGAATTTACCCCTCACTGATGAAAATAGAGAGGGTACACCAGTTTTCCAAGGTGTAGGACTGACAGGTGATTCATTATTTACCACCGTGGATTCCACTGCTTTGTCAGGCCATTTACAAAAGCTTGAAAAGGCTAAAACAGATTATAATAATAATGCAACGATTGATAATATTATATGGAAGGGCAGGAGAGAAGCATATCTTGGCCGGTATGATTTAGCTATAGAAACTTTTACTGAGGCTATAAATAAGTTTCCTAAAAGTTATGAGGCATTAAGACATCGAGGCCATCGTTATATAACTATTAGGGAATTTGACAAAGCTATCCAAGATCTTAGAAAGGCAGCTACTCTTATGGAGGGTGATGATTTACAAATAGAACAAGATGGCATGCCTAATGATCAAAATATTCCTTTGTCCACTGTGCAGTTTAATGTATGGTATCACTTGGGACTTGCTCACTACCTAAAGGAAGAATACGAAAAAGCTCTTGAAGCATATGAAAATTGTCTGGAAGTCAGTGATAATGATGATCTAAAAGTCGCAACTCTCGACTGGAAATATATGACTTTAATGAAGCTGGGCAGAGATCAGGAGGCCAATGAATTATTAAATATTGTTTCTGAGGATATGAATATCATAGAAAATGATTCATACCATAATAGATTGTTAATGTATAAAGGACTGATCGATCCTGAGGAACTTATAGAGGGAGATATTGATTCTGATTCTGGCCGACTTCAGTATGTCACACAGGGATATGGGTTGGGGAATTACTATTTAAGGCAAAATGAACAACAGCCTGCTATAGAGACCTTCCTAAAAGTAATGAAAACTAATTATTGGGCCGCCTTTGGCTATATTGCGTCTGAAATGGAATTAGCAAAATTGAAGCATGAGTAGAGAAGATTTTAGAGTATTGCCCCTACATAAAAAAATTCAAAAGCTCTACACTGAAGGGGTATTCGTAGTGGCTATAAGATACTATACCCATAAGGTCAATTTATATCTTTTGGGGGATGAGTACATTGAGGTATTTTATAACCACAAATTGGATAAAATTGATAATATTGATTTTTTAAACAGAGAACACAGCCGAATGAAGTTTTACTTGGACCAAATCTCTCTGCCGTCTTAATTTGAAGCTATTAAGTGGCTATGTATATCCAATACCTGCGGGATCAATAATTTATTTTCCGAATTTTTAATTACAAAATCAGCCAGTTTATTTTTCTCTTCATCTGGCAATTGCTTATCTATAATTTCATTGAGCTGTGATTCTGTCCGATGAGTGTCTCGTATAAGGATACGGGCCACCCTTATTTTTAATGGGGAGCTTACATTGATCGTCTTGTCTAATTGCTGATATGAGCCGGTTTCAAAAAGTAAAGCAGCTTCTTTGATTACATAAGGAGAGTTTTGACCATGTACCCAATCTTCAAAATCTGTTTTGACTGCAGGATGTACTAGAGAATTTATTAATTGGGTCTGTTCTGAATCTTTAAAGACTTTTTCACCAAGATATACCCTATTCAAACTACCATCCTCAAAATAGGATTCATCGCCAAAATTACTTTTAATATTAGAAACCAAATTTGTATTATTGACCATTAACCATTTGGCTCTATCATCAGCATAATATATAGGTATTCCTAAAATTGAAAATATTTTGGCTACTGTAGATTTGCCAGAACCTATGCCTCCCGTTAGCCCAACTAATTTTGGCCTTTCAGTCTTCATATCTCAACTTAAGAGTTTCTGGATCAAAAGTAATTTTTTCTAAGTAGGGAGGTGTTCTATTTAGTTGTACATTTATTGTACTATCCTGTCTGTTTCTATTGTTATAATTTAGAATGCCTTCAAGCTCCAACTCCTTAAGATCATCTACCCTACGTTCATCTACAATATACTGCATAATTACAGAACTGACATTTTGATCTATAGTGACATTGGATGGAAAATTAACCATCCTTAGTTTAAGCCTCTTATTGCCTTCCAAAAACTCCACTACTTCAAATTCCACCAGAACATTGTCTTCCACGAGTGTTAAATAGGGAGAAAGTTCTTTCGGGATAGTAATAGGAATTAACTTAGAGTAGTCTCTATTAATTTTATCATCTTCCAATTTTACATTAAAACTTGCTCCAAATCGCTGTACCATCGATGTAGGTCCTCTCACAGTGACAGTGGCCGGATCTACTTTAATAGGGGAAGCCATTCTTATATTTTTTGCAAGTGTATTTGCAGTGGTGTCTATTCTTACTGCCACTTTTCGAGTGATGATATTCTCAATATTTAACCGTAAAGAATCTGTGAGGATAGAGGTAATCTGAGTAGGAACTAGCTTATCAGAAAGTTCTCTCTGTATATTTCTTGTAAGAATAAATTGTTGTCGGGGCGGATCTTGTAGTTCTATTATAAATGGTGAAACATTTACTTTGAAATATTTTCTAATAAGGTCCCAACCATTACCATAAATTTCAATTCTTACTTTATTAGGAAGTTCTTCTACAGCCATGTATTCCTGCTGATTGTAATAGAACTCAATAGGATAATCTACTACAGTGTAGTAGTTATCCTTGTTTAAAGCATTTAAAATCCAAAAAGTGGTGGCCGTCAATACACAGAGGGCCACCACTTTGAAATTAGCTGCTTTTTTAGCTTTTAGGTTTTTAAAATACTTTCGAAAATTCAATTGAATTTTTATTTAACTCCGTTAGTTTTATTTGTAAAATCGGGAGAGATAGCAGATTTCTCTAATTTTATTTTAAATCCTCTGTCTATTTCCAGGAGCAAAGTATCACCTTCTATACTTGCTACTTTCCCATGGATTCCACCGATAGTGACTACTTGGTCACCTTTCTTAAGTCCCTCCATGAAATTTTTAGCGTCCTTTGCTTTTTTTTGTTGTGGCCTGATCATGAAAAAATAAAAGATCAAACCAATAGCACCTAAGAATAGAATCTGTTCGAGGCCAAAACCTCCAGCTCCCGCCTGCAATAAAATCGAATTAGTCATAATTATCTTTTAACAGGACCCATCGCTGGTGCGGCAGTCGCTGTGTTTTTACCATTTACTGTTCCCTTAAGTCTCAATCTCGTCACGTTTGGCTGCGTATTGGCAGTAATAGTAACAGTTGGACTTTGAACACCAGTTTTGGCTTTAGAATCAAATACCACTTTGACAAATCCTTCTTCACCAGGTTTTACTGGAGTACGGGTATAGTCTGGAGTAGTACATCCACATGAAGCGGTTACATTAGACATGATCAAAGGTGCCTGGCCTTCATTGACAAACTTAAAGATATGTTCGACTACTTTACCTTCTTCAATGGTTCCGAAATCATATTCGATTTCATTGAATTGGAAAGCTCCAAGTGACCCTGGATCAGCAGACTGAACAGACTGTGTATTGGCAGGTACAGTCATTTGGTTCTGTTCCATTTGCGCAAGGCGCTGCTCTAAAGCTTGGATTCTTTCGTCTTTTTCATCTTTTTCCTTAGATGCATCAGCATCACAACCTAAGACGAAGAGAGACCCTGCAAGGATAAGCGCAGGAAAATTAAAGTACTTCATAGATAATTATATTAGTGTTCACCTTTGTTAATCTGGTCAATAAGCTTATTGACATCATTCAATAAATTTTCTGCTTTATTTTTAGCGTCAGTTATGACTTTGTTTCCTTCAGATCTAGCTTCATTTAAAGGCATGTTTTTACCATCTACCAAGTCTTTTACTAGGTCTTCAAGTTCATCTTTGTATCGGGACAATTGGTATGTCAATTTGTCTCTTGTATTTCCTCCGGAGTCCGGAGCGAATAAGATACCCAAAGTGGCACCTAAACTGGTACCCAAAATGAAAGCTAAAGAATTGCTGGTTTTGCTCATGGTTAAAAGATTTATTTGTTATCTATAAGGCCCCTTCCACTTTTACGAATTTTACCGGATTCCGTTAGCTCTTTTGATAAAACATCCAGAAGTCCATTCACAAATTGTTTGCTTTTAGGGGTGCTATAAGTTTTAGAAATGTCAATATATTCATTAATAGTTACCTTAACCGGAATACTTGGAAAATTAGTCATTTCCGTCAAAGCCATGGATATTATAATTTTATCTGTTACAGCTACTCTTTCAATATCCCAGTTTTTGGTCTTTTCAGAGATCAAATCTTTATGATCTTCATCGTTTTCGATAGTTAAGTTAAAGATATTTTGGAAAAATTCCTTATCCTCTTCCCAGTTTATAGCTAATTCAGGTAGTTCAAAATTTTCCGAATCTACTGATTCACCTATGTTTTTCAATACTTTCGATGCTAAACTTTTGACTATGGATTTGTTTTCAGACCAATTAAGATCTTTTTCAATGAAAAAGTTCAATATTACATCATTCTTAAATATTATCTTTTTTAAAATAATAGCAAGAATTTCAGCATCTTCTTCCATGGTTGGAGAAGTGATGCCCATATATGCTTGATATGCTTCGTGGGGTTTTACATATTCTCTAAACCACTCTTTTAATTCCTGTTCAAGGTCCTCAATATTTACATTCTGTCTTATAAGTTCAGCTTGGTATTGGGGTGCGTCTTTCAGGTATTGGAGTACTTTATTGGAAGCTAAGTTCAGTTCTCCAGAGGTAGCGGAAATTGCATCTCCGGATAATTTCCTTTTACGTGCATATTCATTCTTGACATGTTCGCCAAATGCTACGAGCATTTCAATAGCATATAGATACAGCTGCGGAATACTTTCTGCCGAGGTGATCATGTTTTTTCTAAGAAATTCCAAATCTTTGGAATTAGCCTGATGAAATTGGTTGATCGCCTTTATGGCTGTAGATTTTATTTTGGCATTGTGTTCTGTGGCTGAGATAAGGCGGTGATTGTTCAGGTTTTTCTGGAAAATATTGACAGTGGTTTCTGCATCAATTTTCAATTGTGGCCTGTCCTGTGCCTCCATGCTATTCAGATCCGGAAGGAATGATTCTCTTATGTAATCTTTGGCCAGATTAAGGTTTGAAGATCTACATTGGGAATAAGAATATAGATTTTGAAAAGCTTTAACTCGTAAAATTCTTCTGTTTAGCATTGCCTGAATATAAAGAACGTAAATATAATAGAAACGAAATAGAAAGCGATAAATAAAGGAGGAAACGATTTGCCCCTCCTTTATCTGGTAATATATAAATCAGTTAGGGTACTTGAAGGTTCCCTAAAAACTTTTATTTAATGAGATAATTTTACTTTGCCCATAGAATGGATCCTGTTCCATGCCATTTCGATGGCTGCCTGCTGTGCTGGAATATTTTCAGCTTCTGATTTGTCTAATATCGATACGCAGGTATCGTATATTTTATCAGCCTGCTGATAAGCCAGGTCTCTGTTATAGCCGCCAAGGTATTCAGCATATACATTGATTAGTCCACCGGCATTTATCAAAAAATCAGGGGCGTAAATGATTCCATTTTCAAGAAGCTGTTTGCCGTGCTTTTCTTCATCTTTTAACTGATTGTTTGCAGCTCCAGCTATTACTCTACATTTTAGTCTATTAATGGTGTCATCATTAATAGTAGCACCTAAAGCACATGGGGCATATATATCCATGTCTATATCATAGATAACTTTAGAATCCACTACGGTAGCACCGGTTTCATTGGCTACTTCCCTTAGTCTGTCTTCGTAGATATCAGTAATATAAACATCTGCACCTTCTTTGATCAGGTGGTTTACTAAATATTTTCCTACTTGACCAATTCCTTGTACAGCTACTTTCTTTCCGTTCAGTGAATCCGTACCATAAGCCTTCTTAGCAGCAGCCTTCATGCCTAGATAGGTGCCATAAGCAGTAACCGGAGATGGATCGCCTCCCCCGCCTTTTACATCCGGTAGGCCTGTCACATGCTTGGTTTCCATGGCTATATATTCCATGTCAGATGTTTTCATATTCACATCTTCAGCAGTAATATACCTTCCGCCTAAACTCTCTACAAATCTTCCGAATCTCCTCAAAAAAGCTTCACTTTTTAGCTTAGGATCACCTATGATCACGGCCTTACCTCCACCAAGATTTAATCCTGATATAGCTGCCTTAAAAGTCATCCCCCGGGACAGTCTAAGTACGTCAGTAATAGCCTCTTCTTCTGAAGCATAATTCCACATACGGGTTCCGCCTAGAGCAGGCCCTAAAACTGTATTGTGAATGCCTATCAAGGCCTTTAAGCCAGTGGGCTCATCGTAACAGAATACCAACTGTTCATGACCTAATGAAGTGACTTGTCCGTATATGGAGCCTTCCCTTACATTTTCCTGAGTTTTAATATCTACCATTTGTGAACTTTGAAATTTAGATTGTGTTATATTTGGGTTTGATGCTTGGTAATCGTCCTGCAAAATTAAATATTTTTGTTGGGCTTTACTAATGCAATTAAAAGAGTATTCTAGAAGAAATCAAGTCAATAAAAAATTTTTATTTCGTGAACTCCCTTTGGCGATTAAATAAATACCTCTTTAAATATAAAGGCTACCTTTTATTGGGTATTCTTTTTACCCTCATTTCCAATATTTTTGTTATTATTCCAGCGCAATTAGTTAGGATTGCTATTGACTATGTGGTAGAAAGCTTCAGTTTTTATCAGATTTTTGATGGAACAAGTTTAAGCGGCGAAGCACGTAGCGGATTCCTAAAATTTATTTTAATATTTGGGGTTTTAATATTACTCATGGCATTGCTGAGAGGCTTCTTTCTCTTCTTGGTCAGACAGACCATTATTGCCATGTCTAGATTAATTGAGTTTGATCTTAAAAATGAAATTTTCAGACATTACCAAAGCCTACCCTTAAGCTTTTATCGGAAGAATAGTACGGGTGATCTGATGGCCCGAATAACAGAAGATGTGAGCCGGGTGAGAATGTATCTGGGTCCAGCGATTATGTATGGTCTGAACCTTGCCATCCTATTTCCGCTGGTGATAGGGTATATGCTATCAGTAAATGTTAGGCTTACCCTTTACTCTTTGCTGCCTTTACCTGTACTTTCATTAAGTATTTATTTCGTTAATAACCTGATCAATGAGCGTTCTGAAAAAATTCAGAGAAGTTTATCAGGATTGAGTACGTTTGTTCAGGAGGCTTTTTCAGGCATTCGTGTGATAAAGGCTTTTGTCAGAGAGGAAGATAGTGCCACGGATTTTGCCAAAGCAAGTGAGAATTACAAAGACAAATCAATCCGCCTCACATTGGTCCAATCTCTTTTTTATCCCCTTATTTTGGCTTTGGTAGGTATCAGTACTATCATCACTGTATACGTGGGGGGCTTAGAGGTAATTGATGGTGCTATTGGTTATGGTGTGATAGCAGAGTTTATCTTATATGTGAATATGCTCACCTGGCCAGTGACTTCGCTGGGGTGGGTAACGAGTATAGTGCAAAGAGCGGCCGCTTCACAGACTAGAATAAATGAATTTTTAGATGAGTCAAATGATATATTAAGTACAGAAAATCTTGATGTTGACATAGTGGGGAAAATTGATGTGAGAAATGTTTCTTTTGATTACCCTGAATCCGGTATCAAAGCACTCAAAAATGTGAGTTTTTCAGTAGGTGAAGGAGAAGCCTTAGCTATTATTGGGACTACTGGATCAGGTAAATCAACTATTGCCAACCTTCTAATGAGAATGTATGAAGCTACGGGTGGAGAAATTCTTATTGATAATAGGGATATAAGAAAATACAACATTAATTCATTAAGGGGGCAAATAGGATTCGTGCCTCAGGATGTATTTTTATTTAGTGATACCATCAGTAATAACATCGGTTTTGGTTTAGATACATATTCCGATGAATTGATAGAAAAAGCAGCTAAAGATGCTGATGTGTATGAAAACATCAAAGATTTCCCAAATGGGTTTAATACCAGATTGGGTGAAAGAGGTATAACGCTTTCGGGCGGGCAGAAACAAAGGGTATCCATAGCCAGAGCCATTGCCAAAGAACCAAAAATTTTACTTTTGGATGATTGTCTTTCAGCTGTTGATACTAAAACTGAGAACGCGATACTTAATGCTCTTAAAGTGATCATGCAAAACCGGACTTCTATTATTATATCCCACCGGGTCTCCTCAGCCAAATTAGCTGATAAAATTATAGTGTTGGATGATGGTGGAGTGGTGGAGCAAGGCAGTCATGAGTATCTATTGGAAAAAAAGGGGGTCTATGCAGACCTCTATGAAAAACAAACTCAGGCAAATGAAGCCATAGAAGACTGATCTTACCAGGTTATTCCAAACTGTCCAAAATGATGCTTGAAATGTTTCTGGTGAAATGCACTCCACTCTTCATAACTTAATTTGCCAAATGCGGGGTGATAATGTTTGGCTTGCTGATTTTCGGCATAATAAGAATGGTAATCTTTGAGTGCTTTAAGAAGCTGTTCTTTGGACTCCTCTATTGAGCCATATTTTAACTTTAGAAGTTGATCTCCTATTCCAGGTGCTTTTATTCCTCGTGGAAGATCCATGTCTCCATACAGTATAGCTTGTTTAGCTTGTAATGATCTGGCACTAGGTTCTTTTTCAAAAAGTGTAATTTTTCCCTGGGATAACTTAAAAGTTATGATCAGGTGCTCCACCATATGTTGGGGAGTCATGATCCCAAATAGAGCTGGCTCGTCTTTGGTCAATAAATCAAGTTTACTTTTGAGTTTTTCGGTCTGCATATTATTTAGACTATGGCATGGTCATGTTGTCCGTTTTACTAACTTCTCAATTCGTATTTTCCCTTCTGTTTTCGCACCAGTCATTTTATCCGTCGTCGGATTTGGGGCATCGGTCATCCCTCAATCTTCTATATATCTTGACCCCCCAATCTGCATTCCTAATCCTAGGTTTATAAAATTGGTAATTCCTGGCCCTGTAAAGTTATATGCTAAATTTAATCTGAACTTCCCTGCTACCAGTCCAACTCGTGGAGCAAATCCAAAATTAACTACCGAGCCTTGGTGGGTGATGACATTACCATTGGCTGCATCGGTTATAAAATAGTCGCTTCTCCGGTACATACCTGTAGTCATTCCTATAAATGGGCGTGTATTAAACGTATTAAAGTGATATTCTCCTGTGAGGGAGAGATTTGCTATCGCTTGGGCATTAATATTTGCATCCCGGTTTTGGAGAATGAATCTACCTTCCCCCAATATATTGCTACCCAGATTTAGTCCTACATGTATCTGATCGGTGATGCCATACCGAGCTTCGGCAAAAGCCCCTCCTCCTATAGTCAGATCCGGATTTGTAGGAAAGGTAAGATTTATGCCTAGATCTACTTTAAATGGAGCAAATATCCTTTGTTCCTGATTGAACATTTGAGCAAAGCTATATTGGCTCATTAATATTAGTGCTATTGTGAATAGGTGCTTTTTCATTGGTGGATATCTTGCCTAAAGCTAATAATAAAATATTAGCTGCTATTGTGCCATTAATTAATATAAGGTATGTTTTCTCATCATAACACTAACTAATAATGTGATTTTTCTCCTTTTTGTTTAAGTTGGAATCTATATTATAATATAAAAATAGCGCCCGGAAATCTCCGGACGCTATAAATTTAATTAACCATCTAAATTAAAAAAGTTCACTTATCATTAACTGCCACACATTTCGCAGTCATCAGGGTTGTCCAGAGAACAAGCTATGGCATCTTGCTTATTGTTCTTACTTTCATCTATAGATATTTTAGCATTTACCGGGGTACTCTCCAGATTAGATTTGTCTACCGTAAACTGTATTGCTGACGTTGCAGCCTTAGATCTTAGATAGTACATGCCTGTCTTTAATCCTTTTTTCCACGCATAGAAATGCATAGAAGTCAGTTTACCAAAATTAGGCTCCTGAAGGAATACGTTCATACTTTGGGACTGACAGATATAGGCACCACGATCTGCAGCCATATCTATTATTATTTTTTGAGAAATTTCCCAAACTGTCTTATAGATATCCTTAATGTTCTGTGGTACTTCAGGTAAGTGTTGCACCGATCCATTGGCAGCTATCAACCTGTTCTTCATATTATCATTCCATAGGCCTAACCTGATCAGGTCTTTCATGAGATGCTTGTTCACCACGATAAATTCTCCGGATAGGGTTCTTCTAGTATAAATGTTTGAAGTGTAAGGTTCGAAACATTCGTTGTTTCCTAAAATTTGTGAAGTAGAGGCAGTAGGCATAGGAGCCACCAACAGTGAATTTCTTACACCGAATTTTTTTACCTGTGCTTTCAGTCCGTCCCAGTCCCATCTGTTAGATTTAGGAGTGACATTCCAAAGATCAAACTGGAATTGCCCTTTGGAAACAGGGGATCCTTCATAAGTTTCATATGTGCCTTCTACTTTTGCCAACTCCATGGAAGTCTCCATAGCAGCAAAATAGATGGTCTCAAATATGTCCTCATTTAAGCCTTTAGCTTCAGCAGAATCAAAAGGCATTCTCAATAGAATGAAAGCATCCGCCAATCCCTGTACACCCAGACCGATAGGTCTGTGTCTGAAATTAGATCTTCTTGCTTCCTCTACAGGGTAGTAGTTCACATCGATCACCTTGTTCAGGTTTTTCGTGGCTACCTTGGTGATTTTATATAGCGCCTCATGGTCAAAATACCTTTTACCATCCTTACCCTCTTTGATGAATTTTGGTAAGGCAAGTGATGCCAGGTTGCATACAGCCACTTCATCAGGAGAAGTATACTCCATGATCTCGGTACAGAGGTTGGATGATTTGATAGTTCCAAGATTCTGCTGGTTTGATTTACCGTTTGCAGCGTCTTTATATAAAATATAAGGAGTTCCTGTTTCTATCTGAGATTCCAATACCTCAAACCATAAGTCCTGAGCTTTCACTACTTCTCTAGCTCTGCCCTCTTTTTCATATTTGGTATAAAGTTTTTCAAACTCTTCCCCAAAACAATCCGAAAGACCAGGTGCCTCATGAGGGCAGAAGAGTGACCAATTCTCATTGGACTCTACTCTCTTCATAAACAGGTCAGAAATCCAGAGTGCATAGAACAGATCTCTTGCCCGCATCTCTTCTTTACCGTGGTTCTTCTTAAGATCCAGGAAGTCTTTAATATCAGCATGCCAAGGCTCCAGATAGATGGCAAAGCTTCCTTTTCTTTTTCCTCCGCCTTGATCTACATAGCGGGCTGTCATGTCAAAGTTTCTAAGCATAGGTACTATGCCATTGGATACACCATTGGTTCCCCTGATATAGCTGCCTTTTGCTCTTACATTATGGATAGACAGACCAATACCTCCGGCCGACTGGGATATTTTAGCGCACTGCTTCAGTGTATCATAGATCCCGTCAATGCTGTCATCCTTTACTGTAAGTAGGAAGCAACTCGAAAGCTGCGGCTTTGGAGTACCGGCATTGAAAAGGGTAGGTGTGGCATGTGTAAACCATTTTTCTGAAAGTAGATGGTAGGTTTCAATGGCAGAATCGATGTCTTCTTTATGGATGCCCACAGCCACTCTCATCAGCATGTGCTGTGGTCTCTCTACCACTTTACCATCCAGCTTTATCAGATAACTTTTTTCAAGGGTTTTAAAACCGAAGAAGTCATAGTCAAAATCCCTTTTGTAATCTATAGCCTCATCCAGTTTGGCTGCATATTTTTTGATCACTCCATAGACGTCTGATGCGATAAGTGCAGCATTTTCACCGGTCTTGGGGTTGATGTATGTGTACAGTCTCTTCATGGTGTTTGAAAAAGACTGACTTGTAGTTTTATGTAAATTAGAGATAGCGATTCTGGCAGCCAGAATAGCATACTCTGGATGCTTTACTGTAAGGGAAGCACATACTTCCGCTGCTAGGCTGTCCAGCTCAGTGGTGGTGACTCCGTCATAAAGGCCGTCGATTACTTTCTTGGCCACTTCGATAGGATGGATATAAACACTGTCCAGTCCATAGCAAAGATTCTCGATCCTTGAGGTAATCTTATCAAATCTTACTGATTCTCTGCGGCCGTCTCTTTTAATTACTAACATGCTAAATATTTGTTATAAAGGTTGGATAAGGGTTTATTAAAAATCTTCTTCTACACTGAACTTGTTGGAATCTGTACCATCTTTAGATTTCATCACCCCCGCTTTTTGGTAGTCACCTACTCTTTTTTCAAAGAAATTGGTTTTACCCTGTAAGCTGATCATGTCCATAAAATCAAAAGGATTGGTGCTGTTCCATACCTTATCACATCCCAGTTCAGATAAAAGTCTATCTGCCACAAATTCAATATACTGGCACATAAGGTCAGAGTTCATACCTATAAGCCTTACCGGTAAGGCATCCGTTACAAATTCTTTTTCTATTTCTACTGCATCTTTGATGATAGCAGTCACTGTTTCTTTAGGCAGCTGGTTTACCACATGACTCGTATAAAGGTGGCAGGCGAAATCACAGTGCAGTCCTTCATCACGTGAGATCAGCTCATTGGAGAAAGTCAGCCCCGGCATTAGCCCTCTTTTCTTAAGCCAGAAAATGGAGCAGAAAGAACCGGAGAAGAATATCCCTTCCACAGCAGCAAATGCTATAAGCCTTTCCTGGAAAGTACCATTGTCAATCCATCTCAATGCCCAGTCTGCTTTTTTCTTAACACAGGCTATATGTTCGATGGCATTGAGTAATTTATTGCGCTCTGAAGCATCTTTTATATACGTATCTATAAGTAAGCTGTAAGTCTCAGAATGTATGTTTTCCATAGCTATCTGAAAGCCGTAAAAAAACTTCGCCTCCGTATATTGTACCTCTGCTACAAAATGTTCTGCAAGATTTTCATTTACTATGCCGTCACTGGCCGCAAAAAAAGCAAGAACGTGAGAAATGAAATGCCTCTCACCATCTGATAACTCTTTCCAGTCTTTCATATCCTGGCCAAGATCTATTTCTTCGGCAGTCCAAAAACTGGCTTCTGCTTTCTTATAATAATCCCAGATATCATCATGCTGGATGGGAAAAAGGACAAATCTGCTACTATCTCCTTGCTCTAATATTGGTTCTGATCTTTGCATCTTACTATAAAATTATATAATGGGTTGCTGCTTAATCGGATAACTACTTAATCCCTATCCGATTTCGTATTTTTTATATTAATGCAACTGATTTCTCAGCTGCAACTCTAACAAATATGGAAAACATAATCTGAAATTAAAACTCGCCGATTTAGTTTTAGACAATTTATTGACCATAAGTCAAAACTTATGTAATATACTTATAATCAAATATAAAAGCTAGTTTGATTCAAGGAATACTTTTGTTTTTGAGGCAATTTGAGGCCTTAAAAACTTTTTTGAAAAAATATAAAAAAAATTGAGCATAGAAATTTGAACTAAAATTTGACTAATGGTCAATAAAAATGTACGGTAGGGTAATGGATTAATATACTGTAAATTAACAAGTTATAAACATGTTTTCAACAAAATCTTGTATAGATGATATTTTATTTTTGCCCCTATCTTTTAAATTTAACACTCTTGCAGCTATAGTGATATAACATTACCTTTATAGCAGGGTGTTGCAAGGTCAAATATTATATAAGTATTGATTTACAAAGCAAGCAACTAATGGCCAGCAAGGGAATTGATTGTTTTTTATTGGACATTCACTTTGTCTTTTTGATTATCCTCCTTATATTTGCACCTCAATTTGATAAATAGTCTTTATATCAATATCATGTACGCAATAGTTAACATAGCAGGAAAGCAGTTCAAAGTAACAAAAGATCAATATATCTATGCACCATTAATGCAGGGTGATATTGACGCTTCCGTAAAATTTGATCAGGTGTTGTTGGCAGACGACAACGGTACTGTATCAATTGGTGCCCCATTATTGGGAGGCGCAGTGGTATCAGGAAAAATTCTTGAACACGTAAAAGGTGACAAAGTGATCGTCTTCAAAAAGAAGAGAAGAAAAGGTTACAAGAAGAAAAACGGTCACAGACAGGATTTCACCAAAGTACTAATCGAAAACATTACACTATAAGGTTTTCTTAGAAACCTAAAACATTTAAAGTTATGGCTCACAAGAAAGGTGTCGGTAGTTCCAGAAACGGTAGAGAATCTCATAGCAAGAGACTTGGCGTCAAGAAATTTGGCGGCGAGGTAGTTATTGCAGGTAATATCATCGTAAGACAAAGAGGTACAAAACATCATCCAGGACAAAACGTAGGATTGGGTAAAGATCACACGTTATTTGCTACTGTTGATGGTCAGGTACAGTTTAAAAAGAAATTTGACGGTAAGTCTTATGTAAACGTAATTCCAGCTGAAGCTTAATTACATTTAATAAAGATTTTTAGAAGGTCTTTCTCTCCGGAGAAAGACCTTTTTTTATTCCTATTAGCCTCGCGCATAACCATAGGTGTAAAAGCGCTTTCATTCTTTTGGTTCTATTTGCAGCTTGTATGTAAAAACTAATATACAGAAAGATGAAAAAAATCATTTTCCTATCATTATATCTTTTTATAAGCTATTCTCTTACAGCACAGCAAAAAACATTAACACTCGCAGATTACTCCAAATGGTCCCGGATAGTCCAACCTGTATTGTCTGATGATGGAGTATGGTTTTCCTATTCTATGAGACCAAATGGTGCGGACGATACACTCCATTTACGGAATGTTACAAATGAGGAACTTAAGCGTTTTCCAAATGGCGAGAAGGCAACTTTTTCCGAAGACAGCAGGTACTTTTCATATTTCACCAAGCCAGGAAAAAAAGAAGAAGACGATTTAAAGAAAAATAAAAAATCAGTGTTTAAGACAGCTCATCTCATGGGCTTAAAAAGCGAAAAATCCATAAAGGTGAGCAGGGCAGAAGAAGCTGCATTTTCTTCGGATGGAAAGTATTGGGCTGTACGAAGAGCTAAATCGGAGGAGGATAAAACAAAGAGCAAAGGTACAGACCTCCTTATTCATAATCTGGAAACAGGTGCTGTGATGAATGTGGGAAATGTCTCCGAATTCAGCTTCAATAAAAGAGGCGATATGCTGGCCTATCTGGTAGATGCCAATGATAAGACCGGTAATGGAGTGTATCATATAAATCTGAGTTCTAATATTACTACTCTGCTGGATGGAGAGGATGCCACCTATCAGCACCTTGCTTGGGATGATATTGGTATCCAAAGAAAGGATTTGGGTACTAAGGGACGTAAGCTAGCTGTGTTAAAAGGTAATGCTGTAGATACCCTATCCGAAATGCCTAATTCACTTTTGGTATTTACTGAGCTGGATAAAAAGCCTAAAAAATTCCAACTGACAAGAGATCATAAAAAGCTTGGGGACCATGTCATCAGTGAAACTAGCAAGGCATATTTTATAGAAAATGGCAATGCCATCTGGTTTGGGGTAAAAGCCCAGAGCCCAAAAATCAAAATGAGTAAGGATACAATTCCAAATGTGGATGTATGGCATTGGAATGATGACCGGATACAGTCTGTACAGATGGTGAGAGGAAGCAGGGATAGAAAAGCTACAAAGACAGCAGTTTATCATTTTGAAGAGGATAATTATGTGCAGCTGGCCGATGAAAATATGGACCGCCTGATCACATCACGCCACAGCAGATATAAGGTCGGAGTGGATGATAAGCCCTATCTGAGTGATGTGAACTGGGGAGTAACTCCGTCTGACCTCTATAGGGTAGATATTAAAACCGGTGAAAGAACCGGATTTGCTGAAGAGGTAAACAGGTCACTTGAAATATCGCCTGACGGTAAATATTATATCTATCAAAAAGACTCGGCTCTTTGGGTGTATGATTTAGAGAAAGACCATAAGCATAATATTTCTAAAAGTGCACCGGTCAACTTCATGAATATAGATCATCCCTATCCACATGAAAAGCCTCCTTATGGAATAGCTGGGTGGTCGAAGGATGGCAATCACGTGATCGTAAATCATGAATATGATCTATGGCTGCTTTCTTTAGATGGGTCCAAAGCGGAAAACCTTACCCGGACCGGCACTGAAGAAGAGATTAGATTCAGGTACGAAAGCATGAATACTGAGGAAGAATGGATAGACTTAAGCCAGCCGGTAATGCTAAATGCTTATGGAGAATGGAACAAAAAAAGTGGTTATTATACTGTCAAAAGGGGCAAAGATCCACAACCTTTGATATATGAAGATGCCATGCTTGGATCTCTGCAGAAAGCTAGACTTGCCGATAAAGTAATCTTTACCAAACAGACATTCAGTGATTTTCCAAATTATCATACATCAAATACTCGGTTCGATAATCCTCAGATGATCTCCGATGCCAATCCGCATCAGAATGAGTATAAGTGGGGAAGAAGACAATTAGTCGATTATACGAACAGCAGAGGCATCAAGCTTCAGGGTACCCTTACGCTGCCTGCAGATTATGAAGAAGGCAAGCAATATCCCACTATTATCTATTTCTATGAAAAGATGTCAGATCGCCACCACCAGTATTCGATGCCTGTATATGATGATCGACCACATATGTCCACCTATGCCAGTAACGGCTATATGGTATTTATGCCTGACAATGTCTTTGAAGAAGGTAGGCCAGGAACCAGTGCACTGGACGGGATCACGTCAGCAGCCAATAAACTGATAGAATTAGGCTATGCGGACAAAGACAATATTGGACTGCAGGGGCATAGCTGGAGTGGGTACCAGACTTCATTCATTCTTACGCAAACTGATATGTTTAAGTGCATAGTGACCGGAGCGCCGCCTACAAATCTGGAAAGCTTCTATAACAATATTTATGGAAGTTCGGGTACAGTCCACCATGGCATTATGGAGATAGGGCAGGTTAGGATGGGCAGGGGCGTGACCCCATGGACGCACCGTGAGATCTATCAAAGAGAAAACCCCATGTATCACATACAGAATATCAACACTCCATTTCTGATCCTTCACGGGACCAAGGATGGAGCAGTAGACTGGTCTCAAGGGCTCGAGCTATACAATGCTGCCAGAAGAATGGGTAAAGAAGTTATCTTCCTCTCTTATCCAAATGAAGGGCATCACTTAGCCAATGAGGCAAACCAAAAAGATTTTCAGACAAGGATGAAGGAATATTTTGACCATTACCTTATGGATATGCCAGCCCCCGATTGGATGGTAAAAGGTGTTCCTCATCTCGATAAATTGTACGATAAAGCAGAATAAAATATAAGCCTCAGGATCATTTCTTGAGGCTTTATTATTTAATTACCGGCTGTGAATCTTTCTATTACTCCCGTCTCTACCGGTGCCAATGTTTGAAGATATTCGTATATGGCGCCCAGATCTTCTTCATTTAGGCCAGAGTACATTATCCACGGCATGATGGTTTGATATGCTCCCGGGGCTATTTGCGTAGGAATATATGAGGAGTCAGCATAGCTTTTAAATTGTGTTACAAACTGCTCTTTACTCCAATTTTTCAACCCTGACTCTGCCGGTGTTAGATTAGGTGATCTTAAAATGGATCCATTTGGAAAAACGAATTCCCTACCGCCTGCTAGATAAGCTCCTGTAAAACTACCGCCTTCGAATTTAGTATGACACTCTCCGCATGATGCCGCCGTGGTCAGATATTTACCATAAGCGACCTGGTCACTTGGATCCGGTTTTTTTACCAATACTGCATTTTTAGGCATGGTTCTAAGAATCAGGTTCATTGGGAAATCTGATTTTGATTTGGGGTGATCTGTCACCACTGGTTCTACAGTACGGATATAGGCTATGACAGCCTTAATATCCTCCTCATCGATTTGAGCAAAATTATGATAAGGCATGACTGGGAAAATAGGCTCTCCGTCCCGTTTTACACCTGTAGTGATCAGTCGGAACAATTCACCATCTGTCCAGTCTCCTATGCCTGCAGGTGTTATATTAGGGGAGATATAGACTCCCGGGAATCCCATAGAATGGTCAAACCGTTCGCCACCAGCTAGCTCGGTACCCGGTACGGGCGGGCCACTGAAAAGTCCAAAATCCCTTACCGAATGGCAGTCGACACATTGCATCACATGATAGGCTAAATATTTTCCTCTGGCTATCTGCTCATCGGTCATCTCGACCTTGAGATCTGGTGCCGGATCCACTCTTGGGAGCGCAAAAGAAATATATGCTACGATTATTAAAATAAAAACTACGATTACGGATAAGACATAAGCCAAAATTCTAAACGCTTTTTTCATACAGAAAGAATGATTTAAAAATTAAATGAATATTCTAAATTTTTAAAGAAAATTTAAACCAAGCATTTATAGATTGATAGTACATAGTCAGGTAAAATAAAAGCTGCCAGACTTAAAAAAATCAATTGTAAATATAAATCTTGGACCAGAGTGCAGTTGACTCTTATAAAAGACTTTATAAAGGTAAAAAAATAATTCTAATATGCAACCATCTGATTTATAGATGATTATTTAGGTGTGTGCCTAAAAAAATAAGCGAGGTATAAACCCCGCTTATAAATATGGAATGAGCTCTAAAATTTTTTACACTTCATATCGCAGAGTTCCTGCTATCAGTGAATCTTCTGGCATATTTTCCGGATCCACTAAATATACCTTCCCACCATTTTCTTTTACCTTCACTGCAGCCAGATCTATGAGACAGTGATTGTCTATAGAGGAGCTATTGTCAAAGTTAACTTTGAAGTTATTTTCATCAAAAGTACCCCAAAGGTGTTCATGATTTTTATTTACCAATAGCGTATCAACCCCACCAGTTATAGATGCTTTTATAAGTTTTGCATCATCATTAGCTATAGCGAGATTTTTTGAAGCTTTAAAGCCAAAGTCTTCTTTACGGGATTTTCGTTCTTTTTCAAATAGTGGTTCAGCTACCTTCCAGGCTTTTTGATGTAATTCTCTAAGGTCATCCGCTTTATTGTATTGGGCTCCACTGACATGCCCTTCTTTAAGATGATTGTATTTACTGGCCTGACGGAAAAGCGGTATCAGGTAATCTACGCCAGCGAGGTATAGTGGTAAGGGATTTTGATTTAAAATGGGTTCCAGCATATTGGTCATTCTGTGGAAATAATTCAATATGGTGACCTTTTTCTCTTCGTCGGAACCCTTGGCATGTCCATGGTGCATTACACCTGCATTCCCAACACCCCCTTGACCTTGTAAAGAAGCTTGGTTTTCATCACGCTCTTCCTCGGCTGTAAATGAAACGGCGACCTCTACTGGATCAATTTCTATTTCATCTATAGTATTCTTAGTAGCTTCGAATAATCTGATTCTGTCCAGATTTAGATATAATAAATAAAAATGTCCATCACCTGTAAGCTGTGGCATGATCGGGATTAGAAAGGGTCTTTTTCCTGCAAAATGCATGCTTTTTGGTAAATGAATAGGAACTCTGTAAAATTCTACCTCGCCGTCCACTATAAAAAATGCAAGCATATCAGAATTGTGTTTCCAAAACTCATAATCCTCCAATAGATCGTAACCTGGTTTTAAAAATGCTTTCGCTTCCTTTTCTTCTAAACCACATTTGTTTTTTAATTCGACTTCAGTTTCCTGCAGCTGATTTTTAAAATTGGTTTTATCTGATTGATAACTATCAGTACTTTGCTTACTTGTGGGTATATAAATGGAGACAACACAGTTTCCGGTTTTTTTGGCAAGATTTTCGAATTGAGTTCTATCAAAGATTTTCATATAAGATGAAATTTGGGTTAGTAAAATAAATTTATCCAAAAAATAAAAATTGGATCATATCTAATAAAACAAAAACCCTGCCTATAAAGGTTTACAATAAATAGTACTTTTAATTTAAAAATTTAGATTTATGAATTACACAGAAAATTACAAAGGGATTAAAGTGGATGTCCAATCAGTGGACTTAAATGTAAGTGATTCCGTACAGCAAGAAGTCAGAGCATCCCTGGATAAGCTGCTGCGATTTACTTCAGAAATAGTATGGGCAGATGTATATTTTAAAACTGAGGGATCTGGAAATACTATTAATACGGTAAGTATGAAATTAGGAGTTCCAGGCAATGATGTCTTTGCCGAAGATAGTGGCGAAAATTTTGTACCTATGCTTAAAAGTGTAACAGATAAATTAGTAAGACAATTGCAGAAAAGTAAAGCTTAAGCTTTAAAGTATTATAAGAGAGGGGCCTAGGTTCCTCTTTTTTTTCGACTAATTTTTTCAGGACATACTTCTTTTTTAAAACCATTGCTTATATTCAAATAAAAATTCCAAACATTTATATGAATATTTTAAAGAGCGCCTCTTTCGCAATGATCTTTGCGGTAGGCCTTTTGGCGGTGCCGGATACGGCTGTTGCTCAAAAGAAAAAAAACAAAAAAGATGCAGCATCTAAAGAGGTAGCTGCGCCAGAGAAAAAAAGCGATAAGAAATCTATCGACGAATTGGTTAAAGGCCATAAGAAAATTGAAGGACTTTTTACTTTTTTTCAGGATACCACTAGTGGTGAGTTAAAGATGCTGATATCCAAAGACCAAATAGATAAAGAATTTATTTATTTCAGTCAAGTGGCGGATGGTGTTACTGAAGCGTCAGCCTTCAGAGGGGCATACATGGGTTCAAAGATTTTTAAAATTGAGAAATATTTCAACAGAGTGGAATTTGTAAGCCAAAATACAGCCCACTATTTTGATCCCAATAGCCCTCTGGTGAGATCTTCAAATGCCAATCTCAGTCATGGGGTGATGGCCAGTGCAAAAATAGAAGGGTATGATGAAAAAGAAGAGCTTTACCTGATTAAAGCAGATAATCTTTTTCTAAAGGAAACTTTTTCCCAGATCAAGAACCCTTCTTTGCCGGGAGAATCTCCATTTGCATTTAAACTGGGTAACCTTGACAGTGAGAAAACAAAAGTCAGTGCGATCCGAAATTATGAACTTAATACGGATCTGGCTATAGAATATGTATACAGCAGTCCTGCAGTGCTAAACGGAGGATCTAGTGCTGTAGCAGATGGCAGAAATGTAAGTATAAAAGTTTATCATAGCCTTATCCAAATGCCAGATAATGGTTATGAACCTCGCTATGACGATCCACGGGTAGGTTATTTTACTACAGAAGTGACTGATATGACATCAAGTTCAGCTACCCCGTACAGAGATTTGATTCATAGATGGGACCTCAGAAAAAAAGATCCTAAAGCTGCTATTTCTGAACCGGTGGAACCGATCGTATGGTGGATAGAAAATTCTACTCCGCATGAATGGAGGCCTACTATAACCGAAGCTGTATTGGAATGGAACAAGGCATTTGAAAAAGCAGGTTTTAAAAATGCTATGGTGGTAAAGGTACAGCCGGATGATGCAGATTGGGATGCAGGTGATATCCGTTATAATGTACTGCGCTGGACCAGTTCCCCTAATCCTCCATTTGGTGGGTATGGACCCAGTTTTGTAAACCCTCGCACTGGTCAGATATTAGGTTCTGATATCATGTTAGAATTTGTTTATCACACCAATAGAGTGGTAATGAACAAAATTTTCGGTGATGAAGTATCTTCTGAACTACAGCAAAGTGATCCGCATCTTTATTGTGTAGCTGGGCAGCATATGCAACATAATATGATATTTGGCCAGACAGTAATGATGGCATATGGGGCCACCGACATGGAGATGACCGGCATGAAAAAAGAAGCTATGGCGGAGCTGCTTATGCATGAAGTAGGGCACACACTTGGCCTTAACCACAATATGAAGGCCAGCCAACTTTATTCTCCAGACCAATTGAGCGATGGGGATTTCACAAAAGGTAAAGCGCTTTCAGGTTCAGTGATGGACTACTTAGCTATAAATATCGCAAAAGATAAAACCAGGCAAGGACATTATTTTTCTACAACAGTAGGTCCTTATGATGAGTGGGCGATAGCTTTTGGATATACTGAAGGTGATGAGAAGAAGATTAATGAAATCTTAGCTCTTTCTACCAAGCCAGAACATATCTTCGGCAATGATGCAGATGATATGAGGTCTCCAGGTAAAGCTATAGATCCAAGGGTGATGATAGGGGATCTTTCTAATGACCAGATCTCCTATTCTATTGACAGAATGGACCTGATCAATAGCATAATGAAAGATGTAAAAGGGAAATATACTAAAGAAGGAGAATCTTTTCAGGAGCTGACTCAGGCATATAACGTACTGATGGGTCAGTATGCATCTGCAGCAGGAGTGGTGTCCAGATTTATAGGTGGTGTATATGTGGATAGGTCTATGGCTGGTCAGGAAGATGCTGCACAACCATTTACTCCGGTAAGCTTAGCAGATCAGAAAAGAGCCATGAAAGCCCTTTCTAAATATGTATTTGCTCCAGATGCTTTTAATGCACCGAATGATCTATATAATTATTTGGCAAGACAACGGAGGGGATTTAATTTCTTCAGTGGGCCTGAAGATCCTAAGATCCATCAGCAAATTTTGAATCATCAAAAAAATGTATTGAGCCATGTGATGCATCCAAATACCTTACAGAGACTTAATGATTCTCAACTTTATGGTAATGAATATTCTTTAGCGGCATTTATGAATGATTTGACCAAATCAGTTTTTGATGCTGACATAAATAAGAACGTAAATACTTTCAGACAGAATCTTCAAATAGAATATGTAAACATGCTTAAAGATATGGTCTCGGGACCTACCAGTAGTCGATATAATCACCTGGCAAGGTCTTCTGCATTGTATAACTTAAATTATATTAAAGGTAAGGTGGGTACAAGCACCGGAGATCTTTCTACCAAAGCACACAAAGACCATATTAAGGTATTGATAGATAATTCTATCAAAGAAATTAAGTAAATTTTTATGACGGAAGACCGAAGAAGGTGATCCCGAAAACCAAAGAAGGTCTCTCGTAAATTTTTAAATAAGAAAAAGGCTGCTAATTTTGATGTGCCCCCATAAAGTTAGACACTTAATGGGGGCATTTTTATGCGGAAAAA
>DATHVH010000278.1:0-2850 GCA_035461405.1 Anditalea sp. | reverse complement strand
GAATTTGAAAAATAATTCTACCTTTGTAGTCCCAAATTAAAAGGGGGCTAGAGATTGTCCGATGGTGTAACTGGCAACACGTCTGATTTTGGTTCAGAAGAGTCCAGGTTCGAGCCCTGGTCGGCCAACGAAACCCTGTTTACAAATTGTAAGCAGGGTTTTCTTTTTTTTATACTTCCCCGATTACCGCTTTTAAAAATCCCATTTCTTTGTAATTTCGAACTAATATAAAAGTTTGTAAGTATGTGCGGCATGCTGATTTTTATCTGAGAAGAATATATATTTATATATGATATATATCGACAACCTTAGCTATCAATATCCAGGAGCTCAAATGGAGACCCTCCGCGGAATAGATTTTTCTATTGCCAAGGGTGAAGTTTTCGGGTTTTTGGGACCCAGTGGCTCCGGCAAAAGCACCACTCAAAAAATAATGTTTAAGCTATTGGGTGGGTATAAAGGTTCAGTCAAGATTGGAAATAAAGAGGTAAGGGATTGGGATCATACCATTTATGAAAAGATAGGGGTAGGCTTTGAATTACCGAACCACTATTTAAAACTTTCTGCATTAGAAAATCTTGTATTTTTCAAAACCTTCTATACCAGCAGCCAAGACCCTATGATGCTACTGGAACAGGTGGGCTTAGGAAATGATGCCCATAAAAAGGTGGGAGATTACTCAAAAGGGATGAAGATGCGTTTGAATTTTATCCGTTCCTATATGCACAATCCTGAGATATTATTTTTGGATGAGCCCACCTCAGGCCTTGATCCGGTCAATGCACGATTAATAAAAGATATTATTTTAGAGCTCAAAGGAAAAGGCAAAACTATATTTATAACTACCCACCAGATGCATGATGCCGAGGAGTTATGTGACAGGGTAGCATTTATAGTGGATGGCAATATTAAAATAATAGATTCCCCGGAAAATTTAAAAAATAGACATAGTAAAAGAACGGTGGAAGTAAAGCTGAAAAACCAAGCTATGAGACAGACATATTCTTTGGATGGACTGGGTGAAAACCAAGATTTTCTTCAACTGATCAGAACAAATGAAATAGAGACGCTTCACTCTAAAGAAGCCTCGCTGGATGATATCTTTATACAAGTGACCGGAAAGACGCTTTTATAATGAAACAACTGGCTCTTTTACTAAAGCATGACTTTATCTTATTGCACAGAAATAAGATCATTTCTATCTCTATCTTTCTTACTGCAGTATATGTTTTATTATTTAAGGCATTGTCCTCCTTTGGACAGATAGAAAAGTTCCTCGTATTGATTATATTTAATGATCCTGCATTATTAGGTTTTCTCTTTATAGGAGTGATGGTCCTTTTCGAAAAAAACGAAAACACCATGGAAGCACTGGCTGTAACGCCAATGAAATTGAGTCACTATATTATATCAAAATCATTTGCCCTGACCACTATTTCTATATGCTGCTGTTCGGCCATGGTCATAGCTGCATATGGATTGAATATCAATTGGGTTCATTTTATCTCAGCAGCAACACTTACTACCCTTATTTTTTCTTTTCTGGGATTTGGGGTAGTAGCAGGTGAAAGTTCGTTTAATGATTATATTTTAAAAGCTATAGGAGTAATTTTGTTGCTTTCGGTTCCGTTTTTAGGCTATTTTGAGATAGTTCTGATAGATTGGTTCATTCTCTTCCCTTCATATCCCGGAATCCTGCTTTTTGATTTTGCCTTTAATGATACTATTGCTCCTATAGATATATTAAAAGCATATGGTTTTGCCATCTTATGGGGTGTAGGGGGTTATTTATGGGCTAAAAAAAGCATGTCAAAAAATTTCAGCTAGCATGGGAAAGCTTCGCACACTGGTTAGAATGGACATTAAGCAAATTTGGCTGGATGCTACCATGCGATCGTTTATTATGATTCCTTTTATACTGATCATTTTTGTAAGGTTTTTTGTACCATATCTTACTGATATCTATCCATTTGTAGCGGAATACCATCATTTGATCATGATGGGAGCAGCTATCCAGACAGCTGTCATGTTCGGGTTTATAACATCTTTCATCATTTTAGAAGAAAAAGATGAAAATGTACTTCAGGTGATAAGAATTCTTCCCATTTCCTCTTTTTATTTTATACTCTACCGGATGACGTTTACTTTTTTCATATCTATGCTTGGAGCTTTGGCCACTATTAGTCTTGGAGGCTTATCTTATCCGGGAATTAACTCAGCTATCTTACTTTCCATTCAGTATGGACTGGCTGCCCCGCTTATTGCACTGACCATTATCACCTTTGCCCAAAATAAAATAGAAGGAATGGCCTATTTTAAAGCTATCAATTTAATACTACTTCTACCATTGGCCTCCTTTTTTATCAAAGGAGATTTTAGATATATTTTCTCTTTAATTCCGTCCTATTGGACCTATACCCTATTTGTACAAAGCTACCAAGAACTAACAGTGTTACTTTACTTTGCTATTGGGCTGGCAGTATATGGCAGTTATCTTACCTTGCTATACTTCCAGTTCAGAAAAAGAGTCTTTGACAGATAAAACGAGAGTTATCACCTCTCCATCGAGCTAATTTCAGCCAAAAGAATAAAGATGGTATGCTAAAAGTGGAAAAAAGTTGAATAATTACGTGCATTTACGCATTCTTGCCAGGGCTGGAAATTAATTCTACACGAAAAGGATTTATCCAAATTGTGAACAGCCGTCCATTGACTGTTGACGATAATACCCTACATAAGGGCTTATATATTTCTTTACTGACAAAGTAGCGGATAATCATGAATAATTATATTATATTCTCGTACTAATAACATTTTTGAAAACATCATCTTATGCAGGAAAGCATCCTT
>DATHVH010000277.1:0-1978 GCA_035461405.1 Anditalea sp. | reverse complement strand
TTATGAACTAACCGAAACATATTTGGGTACTAAAGACGGGGACCGTTCTTTTCAAAGTAGAGGCGTTTACCAGATAACTTATGGCTATGGTAACGATCCCGCTGCGATTTTGATAACCCTGGTGGATAAAAACAATGATCAAAGGGTCTTTATCCAAGAAGAATCAGAAAACCTTACTTTATTAAATAAAGAGGGAAATAAAATAAACAATCAGCAAAATTACACTCTTAAAAAGCTATAAGTAAAAATTATATAGACGAAGGTTTATTCTTATAGACTTACATTCTAGATATATAATTGAAGTCTGGGGGCAGGTAATTACCTCAGACTTTTTTTATGTAAGATTCTTTTTACAAAGGTCAATGCCGAAATAATTTAAGTCGAAATTATCAATAACAAATAAGAATTTATGCTGTTGTCATTATACGAATTAATCAAATTGTTTTTCATATCTATATCAGATTAACCTCAACATTATTGCACTATCCACTGAAGTTTTAATTCTAAAGGAATTTTGTTAATAAAAAAAACAGGATAATCTCAGAGGCTTTAGTATAGATATTACAACAAATCCTTCCCCTATAATGAGTGTCGATAAAGGATTACATGCAAAAAAACCCACGAACATCCCTTGGTCAGGATGGAAAGAAATATTGGTGAGGGTAAAAGACAAAATGGACATTAAAAATATCCCAGTAATGGCAGCTGGTGTTGCATTTTATTTTTTTCTATCTCTTTTTCCAGCCATGCTGGCTATAGTTACTTTATATACCCTTATCACAGACCCTCTACTAGTGCGCGAACACTTAGAAAAACTTTCTCAAATTATGCCACCTGGTGTTCATGAGTTTTTATCAGATAAAATCATGAACATTGCAGATGCAACTGATAATTCTAAAAATATTGGGCTTGCTCTAAGTTTTATCTTAGGCTTAGGCAGTGCCAATAAAGGCACCCTATATTTATTTAGGGCAATAAATGAAATATATGATGAAGAGAATAAAAGAAATTTTATCAAACAAAATGTCATCACTATTGGCTTTACATTGGGGCTTATAATTATAGGTATTCTGAGCATACTGATGATTGTAGCTTATCCTATAATTAATCAATTTCTCGACATAAATGGATTATTTGAAAGGATTGTTACTTTTTCCCGATGGATAATTCTTGCTATTATATTTTTATTTTGCATAGGTCTTATATACCAATTCGCTCCCCAAAGGAGTCATCCACGTTTTAATTGGGTAAGTCCTGGAGCCATTTTGGCAACAGTATTATGGCTATTAGGTTCACTAATTTTGACTATCTATGTTCTGAATTTTGACAAGATGGAAGAGTTGTACGGCCAAATATCCGCACTGATTGTGTTGATGATATGGCTTAATGTTACCAGTTTTGTAATACTTTTAGGCGCTCAAGTTAATGCAGAAATGGAACATCAAACTGACCAAGATACCACACAAGGAAAACGGAAACCTATGGGAGAAAGGCATGCACACTATGCAGATCATGCGGCCCATGACGAAATTAAAAAATAGGTAAGAAAAATATTGAGGCCGGTCTCATAATTAACCGGCCTTAATAATTGATTCCTATTTCATTGCTCTAATCTGGTCTTCATCATACCCAATAATAAATTGGCCCGGCTCTGATTGTAAGATAGGCCTTTTAATCATGCTACTTTTTTGGATAAGAAGAGGAATAGCTGTATCAATTTCCTCAAGCTGTTGCTTTTCTTCATCACTTGCCTTTTTATATGTAGTACCTTTTTTATTAATGATTGAGGATAATCCTTTTTTTTCTATTACTCTTTGTAAAAATTCTTCAGAAGGATTTGTTTTTTTATAATCATTAAAAACATACTCTATTCCTTCTGATTCTAAGAAATTAAAAGTTTTCTTCATCGTATTACAATTCTTAATTCCGTACACATTTATAACCATAACATTATTTAATAAGATAAATCCTCTATTTG
>DATHVH010000276.1:0-6571 GCA_035461405.1 Anditalea sp. | reverse complement strand
AAAAAGGAGGTTTTTATTTTAGCCATATTTATATTTTATCCACAGAGTGCTCAGAGTTTGAGCGCAGAGTTTCACGGATTTTTTTAAAAGAGAGTAAGGAATAAGTTCAAAATGAGATTTTACTTTTCCTTTAGGTCACCTGCCGGTAGGCATGGTCGAAATGACCTTGTTGGTTTTTCTTGATACTTGATACTTGGTTCTTGATACTACTAATGCGCCTCCAGCCAATCTTTCCCTACTCCTACTTCCACCTCCAATGGCACTTCCACCTTCACCGCGTTTGACATAATCTCAGGGATGCACTTTTTGAGAAGCTCTACTTCATCTTTATGTGCATCAAATACCAATTCATCATGTACCTGTAGAAGCATTTTGGATTTGAGGTTTTCGCTCAGCATCCACTTGTGTATTTCTACCATGGCTACTTTGATCATATCTGCAGCGCTGCCTTGTATCGGTGCATTAATAGCATTTCTTTCAGCAAAGCTTCTCATGGTAGCATTTCTGCTATTAATATCCCGCAAATATCTTCTCCTTCCTAGAATGGTTTCTACATATTCATCTTTACGAGCTTTCTCGATACAGGAGTCCATATAATTTTTCACCGCAGGAAATTCCTCAAAGTAGGCTTTGATAATTTCACTGGCCTCTCCTCTTGGAATATTCAGTCGCTGGGATAGACCAAATGCAGAGATCCCATAGATGATACCAAAATTAGCTGTCTTAGCCTTTCTTCGCATATCAGATGTCACTTCTTCCAGATCCACTTTAAATATCTTAGCTGCCGTAGTGGCGTGGATGTCCCTGCCTAATCTGAAAGCTTCTATCATAGACTCATCTTTAGCAAAGGATGCCATTATCCTCAGCTCGATTTGAGAATAATCCGCTGCTAGAATTACATAATTCTCATCTCGGGGTACAAAAGCCTTTCTTATTTCTCTTCCTCTTTCAGTTCGGATAGGAATATTTTGAAGGTTTGGATTGGTAGAAGAAAGTCGTCCCGTAGCAGTTACAGCCTGATTATAGGAGGTATGGATTCTTCCTGTTTTTTCATTGATCAGCTGAGGAAGCGCATCTACATAGGTAGATTTCAATTTTACCAATTGGCGGTATTCCAATATCACACGAGCTATTTCATGCTCTATGGCCATTTTTGATAAAACCTCCTCGCCAGTAGCGTACTGACCGGTTTTAGTTTTCTTGGCTTTTGGGTCTAGCTGAAGTTTATTGAAAAGGATCTCTCCGAGCTGTTTGGGGGAGGACAAATTAAATTTTTCGCCGGCAATTTCATAAACACGTTGCTCTATTAGCTTGCTTTCATTTTCTAATTCTACAGAAAGTTCTGCTAGACTATCGGTGTCTATTCTTACACCTTCAAATTCCATAGCTGCCAATACGGCTATGAGAGGTACCTCTACATCACAAAAAAGCTTTTCTAGCTGGTTGTTTTTGATTTCCGGATCTAAAACTTTTTTCAGCTGAAGCGTAATATCAGCATCTTCGGCAGCGTAATCAGAAATCACCTCCGGAGCTACATCTCTCATATTGCCCTGGCTTTTACCTTTTTTGCCAATTAGGGATACGATGGAAACAGGTTTATATTTCAGATATAGTTCAGAAAGCCAATCCATAGAATGTCTGCCTTCGGGATCGATGAGATAGTGTGCTATCATCGTATCATAAAGTACGCCTTTAACTTCTATGCCGTAATTTTTCAATACGAGAAGATCATATTTAATATTCTGGCCTATTTTGCTGATTTTTTCATTGGCAAAGATTTCAGTAAAATAGGATAATATTTTTTGAGCTTCTGCCTGATCTGCCGGTATAGGCACATAAAATCCCTCTTTTTCGATATAGGAGAAAGAAAGACCTACCAGTTCCGCAGCATTGGCATTTACGGAAGTAGTTTCTGTATCAAAGCAAAATTCGTCCTGCAGTTCAAGATATTTTACCAGTTCCTGAATTTTTTCAGGTGTATCCATCAGATGATAGCTGTGTGCTACACTCTCCAAAGTATCCAGCTGGGTAGGTATAGCAAGTAGTTCATCTGCTTCTTCCGTGGTCTCTTCCTTGGATTCGGATACAACTGCCTTTTCTTCTTGTCCTGTAAATAACCCCAACTGCTCATTTACATTGATATTCGGCTTCTTGACGTTTTCACCGAATACTCTTTTAGTCAATGTCCGGAATTCTAGCTCCGCAAAAAGCGCTTTTAATTTTTCTTCATTAGGACCATCATAAGTATAGTCTTCCGGCTTAAACTCTATAGGAACTTCCTGATTGATGGTGGCAAGTTCTTTTGATAAGAGCCCTTGCGGACCAAAATTTTCCACATTCTCTCTTTGTTTTCCTTTGAGTTTATCGGTATTCTTTAAAAGTTCTTCTATTGTGCCATACTCTTTTAAAAGTTTGGTAGCGGTTTTGGCTCCTATTCCAGGTATTCCAGGGATATTATCTACACTGTCTCCCATTAGGCCAAGTATATCCCGGACTTGGTCCGGATCTTCTATATCCCATTTGGCACATACTTCTTTGGGACCCATTATATCTACCCCATTTCCCATAAAAGATGGCTTATATAAATATATATGGTCTTCAACCAGCTGACCATAATCTTTATCCGGTGTCATCATGTAAACGGTAAAGCTTTTGTATTCAGCTTTCTTCGCTATTGTGCCGATGATATCATCCGCCTCGTACCCATCCAGCTCTAATACCGGTATATTGAATCCTTGAACGATTTCTTTTATCCAAGGTATCCCCACTTCTATATCTTCGGGCTGTTCTAACCTATTTGCTTTATAGGCTTCGAACTGCACATGTCTGAAAGTAGGAGCTTTAGTGTCAAAGGCTACAGCTATATGTGAGGGCTTTTCTTTTTCCAATACTTCTAATAACGTATTGGTAAATCCCAACATGATACCTGTATTAAGTCCTTTAGAGTTTATTCGTGGATTTTTACTGAATGCAAAGTGCGCGCGGTATATAAGCGCCATCGCATCAAGCAAAAACAATTTCTTATCGCTTTTGATAGCCATATTATAATTTAAATTATGTGCACCTTAATAATTGAGAAGCCTAAATTACGAATAATATAAGAAAGTACTTCCTTTCTCTCATTCAATCGGAATATTCTAAAACCAAAAAAATTTTACAAAAATTAACATTGGTCTGATTATTGAAAATGGATTAAACATTATAAAATAAATGTAAATTTTACTTTAATTGTTTAATAAAAACCAACCTACTTATGAAAAAGATAGCATATTTTTTATCCCTAGTATTTTTGATGACAGCTTTTGCACCGGCTGCTATAGCTTCAGATAATATTGAGGATAAAAACAAAACAGAACTGTCAGAAGCTGACCAAGAAAGATTAGCAGAAATTGAAGCTCGCGTAGAGGAAATTAAAGAAATTAATTTGTCTGATTTGGACAAAGAAGAAAGAAGAGCCCTAAAAAAAGAATTGAAGGACATGAATAAGGAAGCTAAGCAAATTTCCGGAGGTGTCTATATCTCAGTAGGAGCTATAATTTTGATTTTATTATTGCTTATTCTACTTACCTAACATTTAATTTTTCTTTAACTTAAATTATTTTAATTATGAAAAAGTTGTCTTATTTACTCATGTGTATTATGCTGTTTACAGCAGTCGCTCCTGGTTTTGCTGAAGCAAAAGATCTGAAAAATGATAAGGATAAAACTGAATTATCTGCTGAAGATCAGGAAAGATTAACAGAAATTGAAGCTCGTGTAGCTGAAATTAAAGAAATGGATTTTTCTGAAATGACCAAAGCTGAGAAGAAAGATGTTAGAAATGAGCTTAAAGGACTGAATAAAGAAGCTAAGCAACTAGCTAGTGGAGTTTATATCTCCGTAGGTGCTATTATTATAATATTGCTTATAATTCTTTTATTGACCTAAGTAAAAGGTTACTTAATTACCCTAAAAAACCCGGTGTTCTGCACTGGGTTTTTTTAATTTTAAATTAATGGTAGAATTTCTACCCCCTTTCGAATTAAAATAAGAGATAAACCATTTTTATATAAAATTTTGTAAAAAGGTTCATTTCTGTAAAAATTTTTCTGTAAAACCTGTTAAAATAAATTTTTAAATCTTAAAAAGTGTTAAAAACTTAATTTTTGACATCTTTGCTTCCTTGCTTTCGTTAAGTATAGTACACCAACTAGAAAGGGGAAATAATGAAAAAGCTAATATATATAATGATCGCAATAATGGGAGCTGCATTTATGACTTCATGTACTGGATCAGCGACCATGGTAGGAGGAACAGTGGGATATGGATATGGATATTATGACAATGTTTATTTTCATGGCCATCCTGCAATGTATCGAAATAATGTAGTAATAGTAAATAATCACACTACCCAAAACAATAAAACTGTAGGCACCAGAGCCAACAGGTCTGCTACTAGAGTGGCAACTAATAATAGCAGCAGGCAAGCTACAAGAGGTGCGGCGGTTCAAAGTAGACAGCAAAATACTAGAAATAATAATGTAGCTACACCCAACAGATCAAATGTAACTCGATCTGCGGCTCCATCACCTACCAGAACTTCCGCTCCGGCCAGCAGGTCTACATCTAGATCTGCCAGGGGAGGAAGATAATATTAAGATTTCCAAAATGAGTTGTTAGTGTTAGTAATCCCTTAGGTCATGTGATCTAAGGGATTTTTTATTGAATATCTATGGATTTTAAATATTCTGTTACTTTTAGTGATCTGTGAAATATATAGGATAGCGGTAAAATCCATATTAATTCATTAAAAATAAGATGAAAACCAGTTCGTTTGTTCCATCCTAATAAATCAAGGTATTGAAATCCAAACCATAGAGCCAAAATCAATTTGCCTATAATTCCAGCTAATAGCAGCCACCTCCAGTTTATAGGATAGAAAGCCGAAAGGAATAATACTATGCCTATCACCAAACCAAAACTTCCAAAAATATTGTTATCTACTGGCCAAGTTACCTGACCAAAGGAAAACCAACTCATCAGAGCACTGCCAAACCATTTGAAAAATGCACCCCAAGCTACGGTGTACATTCCGGCTATAAGTATGATACCCCGCATAGGCATTGTAAATTGTGGGTAATTTGGAATGTTTTTTTCCATGATATTTTTCAGTATTTTTCTACTTCAATTCTTATTATTACACAAAGCTAATCATGTATTCAAAAAAAACATTATACCCCATAGGCATACTGCTTATTTCCTGCCTAATGGGTACTGGATTTATTGTAGGCAGACATTATGAAAAAATATCGGCAGAAAGCATAGCTTTTGCAGAAGGTCTTATCGGACTCAATTTTACTGACACCGAAAGGGACAGTATGATTTCTACCCTCGATAACCAAAAACAGGCTTATGAACTGTTGAGGAAAACATCAATTTCTAATGATATAGGACCATCTTTAATATTTAATCCCCTGCCGCTTAATTACACTCCCGACCAGAACCAAAAGCCCTACCAATGGGGTCTTTCTTCTCAAGAAATTCTTCCAAACAATGAAAAGGACATAGCTTTTTTGCCGGTCAGCACTTTATCCACACTGATAAAAAATAAGCAATTGACATCAGAAAAGCTTACCAAAATATATATAGATAGAATTAAAACGCATGGAGATACGCTGCAGGCATTGATCACTTTACTGGAAGAACCGGCCCTCGAGCGAGCCCGTCAAATGGATAAGGAAATGGGAGAGGGAAATTATCGAGGTCCATTGCATGGGATACCTTATGGACTGAAAGATTTGTTTTCTGTAAAAAATACGAAGACTACTTGGGGTGCTATGCCGTACAAGGATCAAGAAATTGATTCCACTGCAGAGATAGTGGATAAGCTGGATGAAGCAGGAGCTGTATTGGTGGCTAAATTTACTTTGGGAGCCTTAGCTATGGGAGATGTATGGTATGGCGGAGTGACAAAAAATCCATGGAATCTTAAGCAAGGGTCTAGTGGGTCTTCTGCAGGATCTGCTTCAGCAGTTGGTGCTGGTTTGGTTCCTTTTGCTATTGGTACTGAAACATTAGGATCAATAGTTTCTCCATCTACCCGTAATGGTGTAACAGGATTAAGACCTACATATGGTAGAGTAAGTAAATACGGTGCTATGGCACTAAGCTGGTCTATGGACAAAATTGGTCCCATCAGCAGGTCAGCATTGGATAATGGTATAGTGCTATCCGTAATCAACGGAAAAGATGCTAAGGATAGAAGTACTATTGCTGCTGCTTTCAATTATGATTCGGATAAGCCGATTAATGAACTGAAGGTTGGCTATTTTGAAGATTTCTTTGAAAAGGCAAGTGATAATGACAAGGAAGTTTTAAATGTGGTTAAAGGTTTGGGAATAGAATTACACCCACTAAAGTTAACCACATCGGTAGAGCCTGGAGCCATGAGGATTATGCTAATGGCCGAAGGGGCGGCAGCCTTTGATGAACTTACACGTTTGGACCAGGATGATCTATTGGTAGCGCAGCATAAGAATGCCTGGCCTAATCTATTTCGTGCAGCTAGATTTATACCTGCAGTAGAATATAT
>DATHVH010000275.1:0-8636 GCA_035461405.1 Anditalea sp. | reverse complement strand
ATAGTAATAAGCCATATTTAGCCCTTTGGACCTATAAAGTATTTAAAAGTGAAAGATTCGATTTGCTTGGAAACAGTCTCGCCATTCTTTCAGGTATAGTTTCTTCTGAATCTGCAATTTTGATTATTGATTGGGTCGAATCTGAATGTATAAAAATGAAAGCATGTGGAGAACTGAATGTAGATTTACCTCCTAATTTCTTTCCTTTTATACATCCTGAGGATACCGACTGGCATACCCGTTATGCTAAATTTAATTTACCGGGCAATTATCATAACGGGGGCATCTGGCCTTTTATATGCGGTCTATATATAGCAGCTATAGTAGCTACTGAAAATAAAAAATTAGCAGAAATCAAACTTATACAGTTGACAGAATTAATTCAAGGTGCCGGCAATGGGGATTTAGAATTTGGATTTAATGAATGGTACAAAGCCCAAAATGGTAAAGCGATGGGACAGGATTGGCAGACCTGGAGTGCAGCTCTATATCTGTATGCAGTAAAATGTGTCGAAAGTAATAATACTCCTTTTTTTGACATAATCAGGAAAAATTCATTCGAAGATATTATTTGACAAATCTTTTATAAAACCTTTTAACTTCTGATTTACAAATAATTATGGCCTTGTTTTTATTAAGGTATTAAAATAATACAAGAAAAAATATTGTTGTAAACCATTAAAAAATGCTTTAAAATGAAGATAGTTTATATAGGAACTTATCCCCCCAGGGAATGCGGCATTGGTACCTTTACACAATGTTTAGTTTCATCAATGATTGATAAAAATGATCCTAATAACAGTCAAAGCCTAGTGGTGGTTATTAATGATTATGATGAAACTTATGCCTACCCCCCTGAAGTAAAATTAAGCATCAGGCAGGAACAGCAAGCTGATTATTTGAAAGCGGCAAACTTTATAAATTATAGCGGAGCAGACATCTGCATCCTTGAGCACGAGTTTGGAATATTTGGAGGATCGGGTGGGGTATATGTACTCCCATTACTTCATCATGTAAAAATACCTATAATTGTGACCTTGCATACCATTCTCGAAAATCCTTCCTATACCGAAAAAGCGATCTTAAAAGAATTATGCAAAATGGCCGATAGAATAGTGGTAATGAGTCAATTGGCTATTACTTACTTAATGTCAATCTATGATGTTCCATCAGAAAAAATTGCTTTAATAGAACATGGTGTTCCCGACATACATTTTGATAGTCAGCAGTCTAAAGCAGAATTAAAATTAAAGAATAAAAAAGTACTGATGACTTTTGGGTTTATTGGCCGAAATAAAGGAATTGAAACTGTATTAAAAGCTTTACCAAAAATCATTATCAATCATCCTGAAGTAATATACATGGTGATGGGTAAAACTCATCCTAATGTATTACGGCATACAGGTGAAGAATATAGAAACTACCTCCATTTGCTTATCAAAAATCTTAAACTGCAAAACCACGTATTATTGCTTAATGAATTTATTGGGGAAACGGAATTATTTAAATATTTATCAGCCTGCGATATATATATAACACCATATATAAACAAAGCTCAAATTACCAGCGGCACCCTTACATTTGCAATGGGTTCCGGTTGTGCGGTGGTGTCCACGCCATACTGGCATGCAGCCGAGTTGCTGGAAGATGGTAAAGGCAGGCTATTTAATTTTAATGACCCAGATGATTTGGCTATTACGCTTAATGAATTATTGGATAATCCACTTTTGTTAAATGAGATCCAGAAGAAAGCTTATGAATATGGTAAAAGCATTAAGTGGCCCAGAATCGGAGATAAGTATTTGGCTTTGGCAAAAACCGTTCTTGAATCACCCAAAAAAGTAATTTTAAAAGAAGAAACAAGCATAGACCCTTTACTTCTTCCCCCATTTTCACTGGAACATATTAAAAGATTGACCGATGATACTGGGATTATCCAGCATGCTAAATTCGGAATCCCTAACCTAAAAGAGGGCTATTGCCTTGATGATAATTCCCGGGCCCTATTAATGGCATTAATGGCTTATAATCAGAAGAAAAATCCTTTAGCACTTCAATTAATGCCCATTTATCTCAGCTTTATACATTATATGCAGAATGAAGACGGCACCTTTAGAAATTTTCTCAGCTTTAACAGAAGTTTTCTAGACACGGTAGGTTCTGAGGATTCATTTGGGAGAACTATTTGGGCACTTGGTTATCTCATGGGACATGCTCCTAATGACGCTTATTACCAAAATGGGAGGTTAGTCTTTTTCACAGCTGTACCAAATTTCGAAAAATTAAAATCAATTCGAAGTATTGCCAATACAATAATAGGGATATGCCACTATTTAAAAAGTAACCCGTCCGATGAAGAAATGGTGATGCGTTTGAAAAACCTAACTTTAAAATTGGTTACGCATTACGAACATAACAGAACTGAAGACTGGAAATGGTTTGAAAACTTACTTGCATATGACAATGGAATACTTCCTTTATCCCTCCTTCATGCTACCCAAATTTTAAAAGATAATTATATAAAATCTATAGCCCTGGAATCTATGGATTTCCTTACTAAACAGACTTTAAAAAATGGATATGTATCTATAATTGGCAACAAGGATTGGTATGTTAAAGGAAAGGAAAGGTCTATTTTTGCCCAGCAGCCAGTAGATGCTTTAGCTATGGTCCTCATGTATTTCCAGGCGTTTTTATTGACTAAGGACAAAGAATATTTAAATAAGCTCTTCATTACCTTCATGTGGTTTCTTGGGGAGAATGATTTGCGGATTAGTCTTTATGATTTTGAAACCAAGGGATGTTGTGATGGCTTGGAAAGTTATGGAGTAAATAGGAATCAAGGGGCGGAAAGCTCTCTGGCATATTTAATTTCCCATCTAACCGTACTAAAGGCATATGATGAACTCTACCAGACCAATGAATTTAAACCTGCCAGTCTTCCTAAAGTAATTGTCAATAGCTGATGAAAATTGCAATTCTATCGCCGATAGCCTGGCGTACTCCACCCGAAAAATATGGTCCCTGGGAACAAGTCGCTTCAAATATTACGGAAGGCTTGGTAGAAAAGGGCTATGATGTAACTCTTTTTGCAACAGCCGATTCGATTACCAAAGCAAAATTAGAATGGGTGTGTCAACTCCCATATGAAGTTGATAAAAAAAATGATCCCAAAGTGCTGGAGTGCTTACATATTAGCCACTTAATGGAACAAGCAGGTAAGTTCGACATAATTCACAATCATTTTGATTTTTTGCCCTTAACTTATTCTAAGCTGATAAATATACCTATGGTTACCACCATCCATGGTTTTTCTTCTCTAAATATACTTCCGGTGTATAAAAAATACAATGCATCGAATTACTATGTATCTATTTCAAATTCAGATAGGAATACAGAACTTGACTATATCTCTACTATTTATCATGGCATAGATCCCAAAGCATTCAATTTTGTGAGGGAAAAAGAGGATTATCTACTTTACTTTGGAAGAATCCACCCACATAAGGGAACCCATACCGCCATAGAAATAGCCCGAAAAGCAGGATTCCCCCTTAAAATAGCTGGTCTCATCCAGGATGAACCCTATTTTAACAGAGAAGTAAAACCACATATAGACGATGAAAACATTTGCTATCTAGGTAACGCTGGGCCAGATCTCCGGCAAAAATTGATGGGAGGTGCCAAAGCCCTTTTACATCCCATATATTTTGAAGAACCCTTCGGACTAAGTGTGATCGAAGCAATGATGTGTGGTACTCCTGTCATTGCCTTTAAAAGAGGAAGCATGCCGGAACTCATTAAGGTAGGAATAAACGGATATTTGCCCATGAATATTCTGGAATCTATACAGGCCATACAAGCCATAGATAAAATTGATCCCCAAACATGTAGGGACTATGCTCTCAAAAATTTTAGCCTGGACACAATGGTAAATTCCTATATCGAAACATATAGAAAGGTATTAGAGGGAAATAAAAATAAATGATATTAGTTAATTTCTCTTTAGTGCACTAAATAAATCCGTTAAATTCACCACTGCATAGGTGGAAGAATAATCTGAAACAGCATAGGGTAATATAAGACTTTGATTATGGATTAAAGCGCCACAGGAGTAGACTACATTAGGGACATAACCTTCCCTTTCATGCTCGAGAGGGGTGATCAATGGTTCTTCCAGCCTGCCTATTTCTTTCATAGGATCTTCCAAGTCAAAAAGTGAAGCTCCGATACAATATCGACGCATAGGCCCTACACCATGTGTTATGATTAACCATCCTTCCGAGGTATATAAGGGCGAACCACAGTTTCCTATTTGGGTAAATTCCCAAGGATAACGGGGTTGCTGTATCATAATGGGATTTTTCCATAAGGTAGTTTTTTCAGAAAACATGATGTAATTGTTCACGCCGTCAATTCTGGATAACATGGCATATTTACCTTTGATTTTGGAGGGAAAGAGTGCAAGATTTTTATTTTGAGCTCCTTTACCATGTAAAGGCATGATTCTAAAATTATAAAAATCAGTGGTGGAAAGTAATTTAGGCAGAATGGTATGTCCGTTATAGGCTGTATAAGTTGCAAAAATAGTGATTTTGCCTTCTTCATCATTAAACCTTACAAATCGTGCATCTTCAATTCCCCTACTTTCTGATTCTGATATAGGGAAAATGACACGAGCCGATAGATCTGAATCATGATTAAACTGGATGTCATAAAAAGAATTTACTAACCAAGTCATTTCTTCCAAGGCTACTCTTCTTTCTGCAATCATGTTGGTGTTTTCCAGTATTCTGTTTACCTCCTGTTTTAAAGCATAATATTCAAATTTATCAGGCAGTCTATTGAGTATTGCATATGAAAAATTATGGGGAATATCCATTTCACCAAGCCGCTCTATAAAACGTTTTTTATCATATAATTTTTTATGTGAAATCTCTGCTTTATCTATATGATTACCAATTTTCATCAGTTGCAGATTATTGTTTTTATCGAGTATGCCTCTTCTAAACACCAATGAGGATATATGTCCTTCGCCAGTAGCCCTAAAAGATATAATTACCCTTTTTTGACCTTCTTCTAAGTAAGATTGGTCATAGTCTTCAATTATAGATGGATTAAAGAATGCGGCCGATTCAAGTGCAAATTCCATGGTACAATAAGAACCAATCAACAATTTTCTTTCCTCGGACAGCTCGGAATAATTTACCTCCATTTCCTCTATAATATTTTTAATTTTTGAGCAATGTTTAATAAATATTTGGGAAATATTTCGATGGCGTGTAGAGAAATCTCTTAAAGTCTGTTCTAATATTTGGTTGACATGGAAATCGCTCATTTCCAATACCCTTGCCACTAGATTTTGAGTTCTTTGATCACCATTATTGAAAAACCTAGCAACTACCCGACTGGAGTCAGGCATAAACCTAATAGTTTTACGTTCTACTGGAACTCTCATATATATCTTATAAAGCGTTGAACCTCATAAATATAATTTAAAGGTGGAAAAGAAATATAATTTTAGATTGTTAATTTTTATGATGAACTAAATCAAAAATAAAAGACGGGTAATTATTGTAATCTGACACATTAAATATAAGATGAAGTAAGAAATTTAATATAAAATAGCTTTCAACTGAATGGACCTGTTTATGAAGAATTAAGGTACCTCGGAGGTAAAAAATTAATACAGGTTTCTAAATTATAAATTTTTTGAATGATTAAGCTTTTAGAAAATAGAATGGGATGAATGGACAAACATGGGGATAATGTAGGGAATATTTATTATATTAAACTTTGGTAATCAATAAGTTGATCATTTTTTTAATTACACTCATATATGAAAACTTTAATCACTGGTATTTTTATTTTATCGACTCTTCCACTTTTAGCCCAATCCAATATAACCGAAGGAATTAAGAAAGTAAATGATATTGATTTATATTATCAAACATATGGGGCAGGGGAGCCCATGATTGTATTGCATGGAGGGCCGGGTATGGATGGCAGTTATTTTAATCCATTCATTGATCCATTAAGCAATACATTTCAAATCATTAATTATGACCAAAGAGGGTCTGGAAAATCTACAGGAGTTTCAGATACACTAAAGCTTACTGCAGATCAGTTTGTGGAAGATATAGAAGGGTTGAGAAAAGCTTTAGGCTTTGAAAAGATTCATATATTGGGGCATTCCTGGGGAGGGCAATTGGCTATGCGCTATGCGATCAAATATCCAGATCAATTACATACCCTAATACTGATATCTACTGGGGGAGCAGATGCATCTGTTTCAGCAGCCACTACCGAAACAGTTATGAATCGCCTTTCATCCGAAGATAAAGAAGCATATTTTAATATGGTGGCAGAGGGTTATTGGGACAGCAAAGAAGGTTTAGATGAAATGGCGAAAATATATTGGAAGCCCTATGTGGTAGATCAGGGTAAATTGAAATTAATAAAGGATGCGTATAGTGACAATACTACTATAGTTCAAAGAAGTATTGACAACAGTACTCAAGGTTTTAATTTATATGATCAGCTTTCCCGACTAACTGTACCCACACTTCTCATTCATGGAGATTATGATCCCATACCTTCAGAAGCAATTGAAAAAATACACAGAACTATAAAAGGATCTGAATTAGTAATTTTAGAGGACTGCGGACACTTTCCGTTCATTGAGAAGCAAGATGAGTTTATTGAATCTATTTTTAGATTTTATAAACATTTGAATTAAATTAATTACAAGCTGCTGTTTTTAGGCTATATGTGCTCGAATTTTTACTGAGGTGCAGACATAGTCGGAAAGGGATTTGTTATGAAAAATTAATAAAGCCCCTCCAATTCCCTTACCCAATGTGGAAAAACCTTATGATGGTTTTTTCGATGAAGCCTGTAAAAAACCATATCCTGAATCAATAAAAATGTTCCCTGTATAATAACGGAAATACCAAACCCAAGCCAAAGATTTGGATGTGGTACTAGAGGAATATTGCCGTAATAATACATGGCAAAGCCCGTAGCTACAAAGGCTAAATCTAGGCCTAGATTAAATACTATAGCCTTTTCTATATGTCTTTGATATTCCATCTGGTTTAGTATGGAAATTGGTCTTTCAAAAACATCATTATGATGCATATATAAAAAGATGGCCATACCGGTATTGACTAAATTCCAACTTATATTCATGACAAAAAAATAAAAGCAATGAGCTTCCGCCCGAAAAATAAAAATGATGCCTACCAAAATATTCAGGCCAGCCCAGATGGCTAAATTAACCGCCTGAGCTGTTTTGAAAAATTTTATTTTTTTAATAAAAGTCTTTGAAATTTCGACCATCGATGGATTTTAAATTTTACACAATAATGTTAAATAGAAAAACACAGACCTCTTCTAATATTTCAATTATTCCAAGAATTCAATTATATCTGCCTGAATGGTCAATAATGGCTGGGTATATACGAATAAGTTGAGGGCATCTACATCGTACCTAACATTCACCAATGCAAGGTTTCGGCCTTCGACATTTCCATGTTTAGCCTCAAAATTATTCCAAAGGTTATCCATAGCAGTTTTATATAAGGCTTTGTCACCACTTACCCGCGCCACACCAATGACCTGCGCATACATCCCCACTCCAAATGATGCCCCTAAAATATAACCGGCTCTAGCCTCTCCGGAAACCGACCGGGCTACTATTCTGTAATTAGCCTCTGACAGCTCAACATTAGTCAGGGACGAAGACATATGCATCCCTGAAGAGGCACAGCCCGAAAGCAAGATCAACATTATAAATACTCCGATAAAATTCTTCATAAGTTTTTTCATGACAGAGATTATTTAAGGTATAAACTAAAACTTATGCAAAGTTATATAATTGATTTATAGTTAAATATGATTGAAATCATATTTATTATTATATTAATATCTTTTGATTTTCATCATTTAGACACGAACTTTGGATTAGAAAATCACTTTTAAAAATCCAAGAAAATGGAAGCTTTTGGCTTGATATTGCTATTGATCTTGGTACCTATTATAGGGCTGATCATATGGATTATTTTTGTGCCCGTTTACATTAAAATAGATACCCAAAACAACCTTTTTCTTATTTCTCAACGGGGCACCTTCCACCTTTCATTTACACCGGTGCAAAAGCCTCATATTAAGGTGAAAGTTTTGGGAATATTGGTGCCGGATTCAAATAAACCCAAAAGTAAAAAAGAGAAAAAAAAGAAATCCAAACCTTTAATCAAAAGATCAATTCGGTCATGGTTGTTCCTAATTAAGGCTTTGTTGAAAAGTTTTAGGGTAATTCGATGAGAAGGAACGGCAGACTTAGATGATGTAGTACTTCATTCTCAGTTTTATGCCCTTTATCCATTTATCAACCAGGGCCCTGTTCAGTTGACATCAAATCTTAACAATACCTATTACCTGGATTTGATCATAGAGGCGAGATTAAATAAAATGCTTTATTCATTTATTATTTTCTTAACTAAAAAATAAACATCATGGAAACGAATTTTAATGTTGTCATCGAAAGGCTCACCGAATTTCTTCATCGAGAGGCCAAAACGGAGACCGTGGTAGGTGAACAATTCATTCTAGGAGAATTTACCTGCGTGCCGGTA
>DATHVH010000274.1:0-5156 GCA_035461405.1 Anditalea sp. | reverse complement strand
AATTCCGCCCCTGTAGATCTTCTTACAGTCAACCTATTTTGAAAAGCCCTATCTGAAAATCCTCCTGCATATTGGATTAGATCTGCTATGGTTTCATTTGGTTTTAATTCAAAAAGGCCAGGACGTCTTACCGGACCGTCAATTTCTACTCTAGTTCTTACAGGCTGAACTATCACGACATCGTTATCTCTAAGCATCAAATTGGTATCCTGACCACCTCTCACCAGAAAATCATATATATCAACCTCACCCACCAGTTTACTGTCTCTGTAAACTTGTACATGTCTGAATGATCCATTTTCATTAGGTCCTCCCGCTGCAAATAATGCATTAAATACCGATGCAAAAGAGGGTAGGGTATAAGTGCCGGGTTTTCTCAATTCCCCTACCATGGATACTTGTATAGTCCTTATATTCCCTAATCTAACTTGCAGGAAAGTATTTGGATTGGAACCACGCAATCCTGAGTAAATATTACTTAATGACGACTGCAGCCTAGATGTAGCTGCTTCAATAGTCAATCCTCCAACAGGTACTGGACCAACATTTGGTATAAAAACTCTACCTTCCGGATTTACCTGAAGTTCATATGTTTGCTGGGATGCTCCATATACATCTATAATCAACTGGTCATTTGCACCCACTACATAATTTTGGGGAGTGGGAATGTTCATGTTCGGGTTAAAGTTTAACTCTCTATTATGGAAAAGTGTAAACCCAAAAATCTTTTTCTGCTTAGGGGTTAAGTCATAATAAGGATCAGACCTTCTTAAGGAATCAAACATGACTTGAAAATCGTCCACTTCCCCTTCTACCCTTCTACTTTCACGACCTTGAATTTGGCTGCCAGCTCTTTGTTGGGTTTGATCCCCTCGGCGACCAGAGCGTAATTCTTGAATCCGCTGTCTCAACTTAGTTACCTCTAATTGAGGCATCCCTCGTTCCTGAGCCATTTGGGGAATCTGCTGTTCCGACACACCCTGTTGTTCTGCCCGTCTAATCAATTGCTCTATCTGTGCGTCAGAAAGATTATCAACTTTTATATTTTGAATATCCTGTAGGGACTGGGCTTTAATAGCACAAACACTAAATAGAAGGAAGAGGATTGTTAACGAATAGAATCTCATAAATATAATGAGTGATTTGGTATTAGATTTATACGAATATTAAATAAACGATAAAAATTCTTTAAATTGATTTATTTGTAAACAAATGCAAAAAGACAAAGCTTCGCCACTTCAGTCCCAAACTGATCTTGAACAAAACGGGAATATTACTTATGTATTATTGAAAAACGCTTTTTTAAAATCCGTGCAAATTTAGGAATACTTCTTCAAAAAGAAAGGTGGATAGTGTTTTAATTGAAGGCTTTAGAAACTCATAAATATAGATATGCGCCTTATTTAAAGCTACTTCTTTTTAATATATATAAAAGTGTATTTTACAAGAAACTCTGGAAATAGTGATATCTACTAATTTGTTAATAAATTATTCTGTGTTACAACTAAATTGAAGCTTTTAATTTTTTAGGGGATCACATTTTATATCAAATAAGTTAGTTATCAATACTGATAATAAGACAGTCATATTTTTGGTAATCTAACTATAAGGCATATTTAATTATATTTGCTCCTCAATCCAGAATTATAAATGACATTAGTTGCAATGAATAATATACTATCAAGTTTCAAATACTTTTTTATAACTCTAATTTTTATCTTATCATCTGCCTGTCAGGATGATATCCTGGAAGATATAATGATATATTCCAATGACTTTACCACTATGGATTCCCGAAATATCCAAACTTCTGTAGGCTTTGAAGAATTTCAAAATGATGTGGTGCTTGGCTTTTTCCACAATGAATCTTTCCTTTTAACCTTAGATGACTTGCCCACACATAATACTATTAGGGTTACTATTGATCTGTATATCCATGATTCCTGGGATGGCAATGCCCAGAACACTGATGGTCCTGATATCTGGAAAATGCTGGTAGATGATGAACTGATCGTCAATACTACATTTTCCAATTCACCCTGTGAACCCTCTTACTGTTTATACCAATCTTATCCTGAAAATGGTGTCCGCCAATTTGCTCCAAAGACAGGGGCGGTTTTATCCAATCTTCCGGGGCTTTGTCAATATGCGGAAGTTTCTGGCTGGACCACCAAATATAGAATTACCCATCTGGTACCCCATAGTAAAAGCACCTTAACAATTCAATGCATAGATGAATTAGTACAGTCTAATGTAATAAACCCCAAATGTGATGAAAGCTGGTCAGTAAGTAAAATAGAGGTGAGCCTCTTAAATTTAGGATAACACAAAGGCCTTTTGCAATATTTTAAAATAGAAGGGTGATTTTGATCATTAACCACTACTTATAACCCTAATTATTATTAATTATATTTGTGGATTAATCTTATATAGATAATATGAAGTCTTCTCATTTATTAATTATAGTTTCTGTGACTATAATTAATCTATTTTCTTCATGTCAGGAAAAGCTACTTGAGGAACTAACCATATATTCCAATGATTTTTCTTCAATGGATCTTAATGGGATAGATTCAGATGAAGGAGTCTATAAGTATAATAACCGAAATGTTTTAGGCATATTCAATAACCAAGGTTTTACTCTTACTATAAATAATTTACCTGGGCACAATATGGTGAGGATTAGTTTAGATCTATATATACACAATTATTGGAACGGAAATTCTCAAGGAGTGGAAGGCCCGGACATATGGAATATGCATATAGATAATTCCCCAATCATCCATACTACATTTGCTAATACATCTTGCAGTTCTACATACTGCCAGTATCAATCATTTCCCGAAAATATGGTCCGTAGTTTTATCCCAAAAACTGAAGCTTATGACTCCAATTTGCCAGGATTATTTGATCAACGTACGAATTTAGGCTGGACTACCTTATACAAAATCAATAAAATAATTCCACATAACCAGGCATCTATATCTATAAAGTGCTATGATCAACTAATACAAGAAAATGTTCCTGTTCCAAAAGAAGATGAGAGCTGGTCTGTAGGAAAAATTGAAGTAAGTATTTTAAATGTAAATTAGCATTAAATATTATCTAGTTCATTTAGAATTAAAATCGCAAGTTAACCTTAACATCTATAATAGGTTAAGCATATTGAAAAATGAAAAAGAATTTTATATTAATATTTTTAATAGTATTATGTATTGATGCATTAGCTCAATCTTTACCGACAGGATTTCCAATATTGGAAGAGTCTATTAGAAGAGCTCAGCTATTGGGAGAACTTGATTCAAGCGTTTCATTCCAAGTACGCCCTATTTATCCCAGGAATATATCCACATTGGATGATCCTTATAGTGTCGGTACATTATTAGGACAGGACCAGCCTGAAAGTAAACTTTTATATAAATTTTTTAAGGACCGAGGAAGAGTACAAATTTTACCAGCGCAGGTTCATACAGAATTTAATACCCATCATCCTTATCCACAGGTAAATGGGCCTATGGTTCTTAATAGGGGATTTCAGACTTATGTAAGTGTAGGGGCATATGCAGAGGTTGGACCTTTGAGCATACAGTTTCAGCCGGAATATATTTGGGCACAGAATAGGCCCTATGATTACGGTGGAAGTAAAAGCGTGTATACTGAGTATTTAGAAAGATTTGGAACTAAGTCCTTTAATACCACCCTTCTTGGACAGAGTAGTATACGGTTGAATGCCGGAGCTTTTTCAGTGGGGGTATCAAATGAGAATATATGGTGGGGACCTGGACAATTCAATAGTTTATTATTTTCCAATAATGCTTTTGGTTTTCAGCATATCACATTAAATACCAGAAAGCCTGCAAAAACATTTTTAGGGTCATTTGAAGGTCAGTTTATTATGGGAAGATTAGAAGGATCGGAATTTCCAGAACTAACCCAACATAATTTGACCCAAGATTGGAGATATATCAATGGGATAAATATTTCATATCAACCAAAATGGATTCCAGGATTATTTGTAGGCTTCAATAGAATATTTCAACAATATAATGAAGACAAGACGAATTCGCTGGGAGACTGGCTACCCATATTTGAAGTTTTTACTAAAGAATCACTGTTTGTAGATGGTCACACTGTGGATTATGATGGGAGAGCTCAAGATCAGCAAGTATCGATTTTTTTACGGTACGTTATTCCAAAAGCGAAAACGGAACTTTATTTTGAATATGGAAAAAGAGACCATTCTGTAAATTGGAGAGAATTTATAATCAACCCAGACCATGCAAGAGCCTATTTAATGGGTTTTTCAAAATTATTTCCAATACCAAATGAAGCGTTTATTCAAGTTAGGGGGGAAGTACTACATCAACAGGAGTCCATTAATATACTGGGAAGATATCCGGGCACAGGCGGTGATAGTAATTGGGGCGGTCACTATCAGGTACGTCAAGGCTTCACCCACCGCGGCCAAATGCTCGGCCCTGGAGTAGGTCCCAGCAGCAATGTGCAAACTATAGAAACTGCATGGGTAAAGGGGACAAAAAAGCTTGGTATCAGACTGGACCGATTAAACAGACATCAGGATATATATGTCAAACAGTTCAATGACCGCACTTCGCAGGGGAGATGGGTGGATCTTAATTTGGGTCTACTGGCAGACTGGCAATTTGATAGGCTGCTGATCAGCTCGCAGTTATTCTTTATTAACTCACTAAATTATCAGTGGCAACTGCATCCAAACAGTACTCCGGAATTACCAAAGGGCCATGATGTATTTAATTTCCAGGGGCAGATAAGGGCTGCATATTTATTTTAGAACGGCTTTAATATAGATTATTAGAATTGTAAATTATTTAGGGAAAGAGTCTCATATGAAAAAGCTTATATATATATTTTTATTCTGTATTCTATTCAGCTCTATTGAGCTAATAGCCCAAACAGTCCCTATGGGGACACCTCTGATGGAGGAGTATCTTCGCAGACAACAGCTGATAGGAAATCTTGATCCCAATGTTTCTTTTATTATGCGCACTTTGCATCCAGCTGCTGCATTTAACTTAAAGAACGGTTTGGACCTTGACAGTACTTTTACGGACTTACCTAATTCGGAATTTCACAGCTCATTTGGAGATAAGGGGAGATTTATGATGATGCCGGTG
>DATHVH010000273.1:0-5509 GCA_035461405.1 Anditalea sp. | reverse complement strand
TGTCTTCATTAAACATTCTTTTGGAAAAAAGCTCGATTTGGCGGACTGCTTCATCATAATATTTCTGCTCGCCCGTAAGCTTGCCCATCTGCACTATAGCCGGTACGCTCATGTATAAATCATCCAGCCAAAGGGTATTTTTAAGAGGACGGTTTCTTGCCAAAGTCCCGTCATCCAGACGGTATTCTTTCGTCATGATATAATTCATGAAATTGTCCACTATAGGTCTTACATCTGCATCCACTCCTGCTCTTTCTGTCTTGATAAAGGCAGCGCACAGCGCCCCCGCATCATCCAAGGCTCCGGGGTGAAGTATGGAATGAAGCGCATTCTTTTGCTCCGGCATCGCTTTGAAACGCGGGTAAAGATCTGCTATGAACTTAACACGATCTTTGGTATAATCTGTATATTTCTTATCGCCTGTAATCTCTCCCGCGGCCAGCATAGCAGAATAAGTGACTCCCCATTCATAGCTCAGCAACCTGAAATCTCCCTGCTTTAATTGGGTATTTTGGTTAAATTTCTTTGGGTCTTTTACTTCCTGTTTACTGTTTTTATCCACCAGGCTAGTTGGGGTTACTTCAGCTAGGTAGTTTCTAACTCGATCTATTACTTCTTTTACTTCTTCTTTTTGGACCAATCCATAAGGTACAGGATAATCCGGCTGTAGCAAATGTAAAGGGGTATTGGTATCTGTAATCTCCTTATCATTTCCTGTCTGGCCATATACAGACCCTAAAAGTGCCATGGACATAGCCATAGTCATTACTTTTTTAAATATCATAGTAGAGAAATTCATATTTACTTCTTTTGATATAAACTTTTAATCAATCTAAAATACATCATATAACCCAGAATTGAATCATATATGAGAAAAGAGGTGATCTCAATAAGATCACCTCTAAATAATCAATTATAACCCAATAATTTAACGTATTATCTTTTAATATCCTGGATTCTGGTATTCCGATCTTTGTGTTGCATCCAAAGGACTACCATTTTCATCAGTTAATTGTATCATGTAATTGAACGGCCACATTCTGAAGGTATGGTGCTTTTGCATCTGTCCCTTACCTCTTCCATCCTGACCATTGCCACCTGCAGTATTGGTTGCTGCTGGCCAGAGACCTACCAGACTGGAAGCCATTTGATTATAATGCATTACCCTATCATAAAGGATACCCGCATTATGTAGATCTTCCCACATGATGCCTTCACCTAGGAATTCACGGTTTTTCTCATTATAGATAAAGTGGATAAACATATCTTGCTTACTGGCCACGGTAGGTATATAACCTTCTCGCTGCGCTTCCGGAGTACCAGGGGTAAAGTGATTTTCTGTCACCATAATGGCATCATAAGAATCTCCCGCTGCTGTAAACGGCGCTGCTCTCTCATCAGGAGTTAGATCATTAGCTTCTGGATACCATTCTACTAATGGAACTGGTCTTTGCTCACCACCTTTAAACGCCGCTCGCTGTCTTAGCACATTTATGTCAGCTACTGCTGATCCAAAATCACCTTTACGGCCATATGCCTCGGCACGGATGAGGTAAGTTTCCGCCAGTCTCATCAAGATGGCATCACGGGTACCAGCTTCACTGTTAAAGTTGCCTTCATCAGAACTGCCACCTCTCATAGGATCCACATATTTTTTCACCGAAAGGTAAGGCGCCAGCTGTGTAGCCAAGCCCATATTAGCTCCATTGATAAATAATCTGTAGTAATAATTTCCCGTAGTCGCCGATCTAACCCATCTTACCATAAACTGGTAGGGCTGGCTCATCACCATCATAGAATCTAAAGCATCTTCTCTATCGTTTTCCAAATAAATCAGTGCTCTAGCTCCGCTTTGGATTCTCCTCTCTCCGGAACTCACTTCTGGAGCTCCAGCTGGCTTATTTGCATTCCACCATGCAGCAGACGCTGCATTCCAATTATAGGAAGTAGAATTTGATCCCATATTTCCTATATATTCATGACGGAATGTTTTGGCATATCTACTGTCATGAAGTTTATCCCTGAAATTATCATATCCCCAGTCAGTAGGCTTAAACGTACCAAATGGACGGCCATACATCATGGACCTGTTTACCCCCGACTGTTCTGTATAATTGCCAACGTGGTAATTTACGGATCGATTACCACCAAAACGTCCATTTAGACCAATGTTAGTATCAAACTGTGCAGCCCAAAGGACTTCAGGATGTGGGTTGGTTTCTGATATGGCAGGATCAAAAAGCATATCATAATCAGGAGCAAGTCCACCTACCCCATTTATTACTTCTGTAGCTATCTGGATAGAGTTATCAAGATCAGATGGTACATTTCCTTTATAAAGCATACTTAAATGCTCTTCCGCTCCAGCAAATCCAGACGCCTGTGCACGGTTCAAATAAAGCTTAGCGAGAAAATGTCCTGCAGCCCATTTGGTAAGGCGCCCTTTCGGTGCACTCGTAGGAAGATGCTCATAAGCAAACTGCATATCAGTGATTATCTGAGCATATACATCTTCCAGGGATGATTTAGGGAAATGGTAGATTCCGGTATCCTGACGTCTAGGTGTCAGTGCCAAAGGAATGTCACCCAGTTGGTTTGACACTAAATAAAATGCCCAGGAACGAAGCATCAATATTTCTGCTTTACGGCTATTGGCGTATGTCTGATCTGTACCAAATATTCCAGGTCGAATATTTTCCAACACATCTAATGCAATATTACAGTTATTGATATGGGGATAGGCCCCCATTGGAGCATAAGATGCATTTGAGTTACCCAGAAAGTTAAACATATTCCCAGCTATAGCACTCAAATCATTGCCATATGTTCCTACTTCCATACGGGCCCAGGCAGGGCTCGCACTCATGTATGCATCAGTTTCCGCCTGGGTAGGTCGGGCTCCATTGGCATCCCATTCGTGCTTTACACGGGCATAAACATATAGTCCGTTGATTAATGCTTCAAGACCATTTTCATCATTATAATAGTCCTGCGTCAGGTTAGCTACCTGCTCTTCTTCTAGAAAGTCCTGGCAAGATGTCATCGGATTGACAAGGGCCAGAGCTAGTATCCATATATATTTTTTCATAATAGTATGTCTATTTATAATTAAAACCCAGCTCTTAAAGTAATTACAAAGCTCTGTGGAAGGATAGTATTACTGTTCATTCCTCCTAGAGGATCGCCTTGGTTATTTCTTCTTTCCCAAGCAGTATTATCATCAGGATTTAGCCCCAACTGTACTATATCTCCACCAAACATGAATGGGTTAACTACCTGTACATTGATACCCAAACTGGCCATCCTAGCTCTTTCGATCATAGACCTTGGAAACTCATATCCCAGAGAAATATGCCTTATAGCTACAAAGGATCCATCATTGAACTGCATAGCCGAACCTATATTTTCCACATTGGCTCCCATGATTGGCATAGGCCATCTTCCCTGTGGGTTATTATAATCCCAAAAGTCTGTTTCATATCTGCCACTTGGCCACACACCTCCATAGTGAGGAAATCCTCCCATATAAGTCTGACCTACTCTGGCATATGCCATGGAGCTAAGAGTCCAGTTGCCATATCTCAAAGTATTAGTAATCCCGCCGGTCCATCTTGGCTGCATAGAACCTACTACCACACGATCATCACTATCGATTCTATAGTCACCATTCTGATCTACTACTCTCACTGTACCAGGATAGAATCTATGTCCGTTTTCATTAAACCTTCTCATTTCTTCCAGATCCTCAGCAGTATTTTGCCAGATACCTGAATTTTCAAAATCAAAGAAAGAATGGATTGGATGTCCTATGAATAAGTTGTTGGCTATCATATCCTCAGCACCGTTTACCAACTCCACTATCTGCTCCCGGTTCATACCGAAATTGAAATCAGTCTGCCACATTAATTTGCCATTATCCACATTGATAGTAGACAAGGTAAATTCTAAACCTCTATTCCTGGTGCTTCCTATATTTTCAAATTTCTGTACATAACCAGTTACCGCAGGAAGTGATCTGCCGAAAATAAGACCTGTAGTAGTCATGTCATATGCCTCTATGGATCCCAAAACCCGGCCTCTTAAAATCGCGAAGTCAAGTCCTACATTCCACTGTGCTGTTTTTTCCCAGCCTAGGTCAGGATTTTGCGCCAGCTGTGGCAAAAATCCAAATGCAGGCTGACCTCCGAAAATGTAAGGGTTTCTACTTAATGGACCTGTAGTCGTATATGGATTAACTGATGAGTTACCCGTAACACCAAATCCTAATCTAGGCTTCAGTTCGTCGATCCAGTTCACATCTCTTAAAAATCCCTCTTCCTGCATTTTCCAGGCAACAGAAAATGATGGGAAGAAATCCCATTTCTGACCTGGCGCCAATACCGAAGCTCCGTCATATCTACCTGAGGCAGTTAAAAGATACCTGTCCATTAGGCTATAGTTTAATCTCACCATGTATGACTGAAGGGTATTTTCAGTAAATGATGTGCCATATCCGTCAGGTCTTCCTACCGAGTTGGAATTTAGGTCATACCACAAACTGGCAGGTACAATAGTGTTGGACACGTTCATAGCCATACCTTCTCTTCGAGAATACTGAGAAGACTGCAATAAGGTGACTCCTACCGTGTGTACATCTGCAAATGTTTTATCAAAGAAAAGCAAATTTTCAGCTACCCAAGAAAAGTTTTCATCTCTGCTCATGCCAGCAGTATTTGGACGGAGCGTAAGGTGGTTTGATGCACCCGGTCCAGTCCAGCTACCATTTCTGAAATTTCTCATCTGCCCACCAAAGTTTAATCTATATTTCAGCCAAGGAGTAAATGAAACTTCAGCAAACATATTAGCCATTACAGCAGAAGCACGTCTTTCATTTAGTGCATTATCTATATCCATTAGGGGATTCCATAAATTTAGGTTGCCTCCCGGATTACGGATAAAACCACCCTGCTCATTTCTTGGTACCGCAAAAGGAAACTGATCATTTGATCTGGAAAATAGATCTTTTGAACCAGTGTTACTGGTATTAGGGCCCATAAAACCGAAGTTTTGCTGAGAAAAAGATCCCATAACAGATGTACCTATAGTCAGCCAATTGGTAGGCGTTACATCACCGTTTAGGTTTAAAGTATATCTCTGGAAATCCTGATCTTTTTGTACACCTTTTTGATCAAAATACCCGAATGAAACATATAATCTGGAGGACTCAGTACCAGCGGATAAAGAAAGCTGGTGGATCTGGGTAATTCCCTGACGGGTGACATCGTCCTGCCAGTTATGCGTTCTTACATTTTCTGGATTATAAATAGGTATTTGATCTGGCCATCCCAAAGCTCTTTCATCGGCGGTGGTAGGTCGGGTTCTAGGCGTCACCCCAAATTCTTCCCACTCATATCCTGCCCATACACCATCTCTGGCTGTCAGATCCTGGCCAAGCCCCATTACTTGCTGATCAAGGAATGGATCTGGATACCATGGAGTAGCCTGGGTATTAAGATCTTGGGAACCATCA
>DATHVH010000272.1:0-9037 GCA_035461405.1 Anditalea sp. | reverse complement strand
AATGCCAAAGTCGGCGATCTGATGAAAAGCGAAGATCTTAGAAACAAGATAATCCTGAAGAATTATGTTTCCGACAACGTCGGCTTGCCTACGCTACAGGATATCATGTCAGAGCTTTCCAAGCCTGGAAGGGATCCGCGTGAGACTTTCGAAGTATTTAATTTCCAGGAAGGGGTGAATGAGATGAAGGACCTGAAGGTGGGCATGAAGCTGCCGGGGATCATCACCAATATTACCAACTTCGGTGCCTTTGTGGATATAGGCGTTCACCAGGACGGCCTGGTCCACCTGAGCAATATGGCTGACCGCTATATCTCAGACCCAAATGAGGTGGTGACGGTTAACCAGAAAGTGGAGGTAACGGTGATGGAAGTGGATACTGCCAGGAAAAGAATCGGCCTGAGCATGAAGTCAGATCCCTTTGCTGAAAAGAAACCTACAGGTGGTGGAGGTAGACGGGAGAGGAAGCCCAGAGAAGAAAAAGAACCCGAAGGAGATATGGCGGCGAAGCTGGCTTTGTTGAAGGGGAAGTTTGGGAAGTGATTTGAAAGATTATTTAAAATTATATAAGGCATATAAGAACATTTAAACAAAAAAGGCTCCCGGAGATAGGAGCCTTTTTGCGTTGTGCCGCCATCCCGGCTGGGAGGTAAACATCTGGGATGCTCCACCTGCAAAGGTCGGAGACCTTGCACAACGGCAACGGCCTTAACATAATAGGACCCGTCACAACAGGAGAAACGTTGTGCCGCATCTGTGATGCCGCACGGTGAGTGGTGAGTCTTCGGACTCACTTAATGTAAATAAATTCTTGTATCGAGTCAGAGACTCGGCACTCATGGTGCGAGGTCACAGACCTAGCACAACGAGAAGAGTTATTAGCTGTTCGAAGTAAGCTTGTGACATTCAGGTTTTTTTCATTTAATTCAACCTCTTTCAAATCATGAAATTTATTATCCAACTCATTGCGCTGTTCAGGGGTGAAAATAGTATCGAAGTCTATATATTTCATAATTCTAAAGACTTCATCATCTTTCCTGTTATCTTCATTGATCTGCATATATCTTAAATGCTGGGATATCAATTCATCATCCCCACTATAGGTTTTGTAGAATAGACCATTTTGAGATGTAGGAAATTGATTGATAATTTCATATCCTCATTTTTCAAAATCATTTTGCAAATAGTGGGGTCCTGTAGTTGCACATGCTTTCAGTATACGGAGTACACTACCTTCAAGGAGTACCCAAAGCATTGTTTGTATTTGTAGCTTCATTGCTTCTCTGTCAGATCAATCACATCATCGCAGAAGGCTGTATTAAAAGAAATTTGCAGCCCTTTGACTTTTTTGGAGCTACTGTTCCAACCTTCTTCTTCAATTAATATTAAAGTTTTTTCATTCAACTGATCATTACTAAACCAGAATGAATAATCAGTTTTACTTTCATAAATTATTGGATATTTGTCTATAGCCTTCTTTTTTGTAATCAAAAATTCTTCATAGCCAAGGTGTGGCCCCGCCTGATGATTAAAAGAAAGTAAAGCACAGGAATTTGTCTGTGGGGGATACGATTTCATATAGAGAAGATATTTGAATTTATAATCCTCTGGCATGTGTATTTTTTCAATTAGTTCAAGCCTCTGTTGGTTAGTATCAAAAATAATAAGAACCGTATCTTCGGGACTTTCCCTTGGTACATAATTAGATTGAAACCTTTCGGTTCTGTTATTGGTAATCTGCTTGATCTGTCCTATAACTTGATGTGACATGCTCAACAAAATTGCCAGCATTAACCCCTTTTCTATTTTTCTTAATTGCCGCATGATTTCCTCCCTGATTGTGCGTTATGCCTCTTTTTTAGTCTTTAAGTGATTGAAACCCAAACTTTAGCAAATTCCTGCCATTTGCCATCAACTCTTTTAAAGATGTAAATTTCAGATGATCCGTTATGGCCGTCAAAGGATGCCCAATCATAATACATAAATGCATAAAGTGTCCCATCCTTCGATGGCTGGATCACCGGAAAGGAAACAGCATCTAACATGCTTGGTTCTAAGTTGGTTTTATCCCAAGTCCTCCTAAGGCGCTTATTCGTTAATTTTCCTTCATCAAGTTTTATGCTTTCCAGGTTTTGGAACTGTTTATCCAGTTCCTCTTTTTGTATCGGAGTAAAGATGGTGTCTAAATCAACATATCTTTCCAACTCTACAATAAAATTCTCCTTTCTGTTCTCTTCGTTGATGACATCATATCTCAGCCACCTTTCTAAGAATCCTTCGTTTCCTCCATATGTTATATGATAAAGGCCATTTTTTGAGGTTGGGAATTGGTCTATTAGCTCATACCCCAATCCTTTATGATCTATATCTGAGGAAACATAAGATTTTTGAGAACAACTAATTAATATTAAATTAATTACAAGGATAGCCTTAACTATTGATGAGTTTTTGCGTCGTTTAATTAACCTACTAGTCATTTCGTTAAGTTATAGAAACAAATACGATAGCAAATCTTTCCCATTTTTCCCCATCTCTTTTGTATATATATATCTCGGAAGAGCCATTATGGCCATCAAAGGAAGACCAAGCGTAATACATGAATGCAAATAGGATTCCGTCTTTAGAAGGCTGAATAACAGGAAAGGAAACAGCATCTAAGATCCCTGGTTCGAGATTACTCTTGTCCATGGTCTTTCTAAGTCTTTTATCTTTAAGCCTATTTTCATCAAGTTTTATGCTTTCCAAGTTTTGAAACTGTTTATCCAGCTCTTCTCTTTGTACTGGTGTAAAGATTGTATCAAAATCAACAAATCTTTCCAATTCTAGAATATAATTCTCCTTCCTATTACCGTCATTTATGACTCGATAACTCAGCCAACCTTCTAATCTTCCTTCATTACCACCATAAGTTTTGTAATAAAGTCCTTTTTTAGAGCTGGGAAATTGATTAATCAGCTCATAACCTAACCCTATATGATCTATCTCTGTGGATATATAGGATTTTTGAGAACAACTAATTAATATTAAATTAATTACAAGGAGTACCCTTAGCAAACTGTGAGTTTGTAGCTTCATTACTTACTATGTTTAAGACTCTGTTCCTATCATTAGAATTTGGAAAATTAGCTTTAAAAGCTTCTGTTAAGAAAAGTTGATCATTATTATCTTTATGATGGGTTAATCCTCCCCATGCTAAATCTTTATAATATTGCCAACCATGGTTACCTCCATCTCCATAATTTTTATCCCACTGATATAAGGAAAGGGCCATTGCTTCTATATATGCTGGCATGAATTCATGATGAAGTATATTTGCATCAGTTATGCCGTGAGAAATACTGTAATTTCGTATAGCATCATATGGATCTTCAAAAGGATTATTTCTTTGTTCATACATTAAATAAGCATGAATTGATTCATGTGCCATTGTTCTTGTTATGGACAATTTGGTTGCATTATTGAAATACCCTGGATTGAATTCAGTTATTATTTCATATACTCCTGCTGCATTCAATTGGGGAAATTTAGTTATTGCACTTTCTCCAGGCTTAAAATCTTTTCCTTCCTTAACTATGTAGTCAAATTTTTCTGACTGTTTAAATAAATTTAAAACCAGTTGGGTAATATTTAAACTTGCAAAGTTAAGCGAGGGGATGTTGTTCAAACTTATTGATGATAAATTTTCGAAAAGAATCTTAGCGCATGGATTTTGCAATTTGTTGTATAATTCCTCCTCTAAAAACCCTGATCCCGGACTAGGGAACTCATTACAATTCGTGTCATCACAAAATGTATCAGAAGGACCGGAACCACCACCACCTCCATCGTTATGGCATTCAGTTTTGGTAACGGATATTCCGGAATATATCGTACAATCTAAACCTATACATACTACATAGGAGGGGAGATAGGTAATACTAGTATAACAACTAATATTTAAATTTTTGCCAATCACTTTGGAATCTGGAGAACTGTATCTAACGTGTGACAGGAGCTTTCCTTTTTCAAAGTTGAATGTTCTTAAATGTTTTTCCTGATAGTTGAATACATCTATACTACCCGTCCAATTTGGTCTGATATTATTGTAATTGATTTTTATTGGGTTTCCTGTGGTCTGGTAATATCTGACGATTAGAATATTGTATTTTTCTATACCGGGATTTTCAATAAAAAGAAGTGTCTCCGTATATAATTCCGACCTCCTTCCTCCAAATTTTTCGTAAAAATCTAAAGGGAATATTTTAGTTTATTTTTAGTTTTGACTTCATATACCTCCCTTCCGTCTGAAAATTCAAAGCGGTGATAGTCAAACCAGTCGAGTTCTTTTTCTGAAAAAGGAAAAGTAAGATTAACATCATCATCTGTCTTACGTGCCTGCGAATCATCTTTTGGATGTAAAACTTTTTCACTACTCTTAAACCATGATTCTATTTCCTTGAGTTTGGGATCCTTGAATACTGACTGGATACTGATTTCTTCCTGATGCTCTACGCAAGATATAGAGGCAAATACTAATATAAAATAAAGACAAATTGTCTTTAAAAATTTAAATAGGGGGGGTAAAATTTTAGTTTCATAAATATGTTTTTCGTTAGACCCAATATTAAAGCAAATATATTTACGGTACAATACCTAGTTCTAGGTATATTATATGTTATATTAAAAAATTACCAATGGATATTTTATTGATTTGGTTTTTCCTAAATGTGATACTATTCGATATTAATGTATTTATTAGATCTATCGAGTCAGAGATATGGTATGAGTTCAGAACCTGTCCCGTGAGGAACGAAACGGGAGCCTAGGCACTCATGGTGCAAGGTCGGAGACCCAGCTCAAAGAGAACAGGGGTGTGAGGTCACAGATACTCACCCCACGGGTAACGGGTAAAACGGTTAATCTATTTACAAATCAAAATTGCTTAAAAATCCGGGAGAATCATCATCATCCCTATAGTAGAAAACAGCATAAATTAGCTTACCTGGCTTTTCCTTTTTATCGTTCCACATCTTCCATTTACTTTTTGAAATCATTGATTGAATTTCATGGATTATAGTTGTCATACCACTTTCCCCAATTATCGATACCCCTTGTGCCTGAAGATTTGAATCTAAAGTAATCTCATAGAGGGCAAAAGACCCTATTGTTAAATTGATTCCATCATATTGGTTAAGATCTATACTATTTGAATTATTAATCAACATAGTATGATTAACAAAATCAACCCCGTTTTTTTTGAGAAGCTTCAGCATCAGAAGCTCTCTTTTTACAGAGGTGTTGTTTGGATCTTTGATAAATGTAGTTCCAGAGCAATAATTTATTTGGAGTTTTTCTTCATAAGTATCTGCATATAGGATCATAACAGTTCCTTCAGGAATTGATATGCCACAGCCAGCCCCTGTATCCCCTTTATAATTGCCACTTATAAAAATAGAAAATGTTTTAGTTCCTTTAAAAACTTCTTTGACATCCAGGTCTACTTTGTAATATTTGCTGTCCTTAACATTTGGATAAACCTTCTTGACTTCAACTAAGGCCACATAACTAGCTTCAGAGTATTTATCAGAAAAATGGGAAAACACACAGGAGCATGCACTGGATTCAAGCCAGAACATAAATAGTATTAGCGTAAAAACAAATTGCCGCATAGTTTACAGTAAGTCGGTTATACGAGAAGATAAAAAATTAAAATTATAAATTTATATTTTAGTTTAAATAAAACTATAATTTATTTACCGCGCTCTTCATTGAGGCCGAATATATTGAATGTAGACCCTTAATTTCTTGAAAGGTATTTCTGATGCTTACTTACTTCAAAAATTAAGTCGTTCATTATTAAGTCTGTAGAAAAGCTCTGGGAATTAAAAATGCAAAAAAATAAACTGTGGGTTTGATTTTTGAGTATATTAAATCGGTGACAGGTCGTTGTCCAGCTCGTAAGATCTGTTGAGCTGTTCGTTCACTTAAAGAAAGGAGGTAAAATGTCTAGTCCAATGAAATGTTTTTCAAATCAATTATATGTGGGTGTTAATTCTTAACCCTTCATCAGGTTTGAAAAACTCATAGGATTTTATGCCGGCAGTATACTGTCGGCATTTCTTTTTTCTCGGGTTATTATTGATTTTTGTTTTTGACATCATACCATAGCTGAACCAATCCTGAAGGATAGTTAATACTTTTTAGAAACTTAAGCTCTTGCTCATTAGGGTTGTCCTTAAATAACCTGATGCCCTCGCCAATCAAATGAGGAATAATGCTTATAATAATCCTGTCAAATAAACGGTGTTTTAATAATTCGTACACAATTTCTGCCCCACCATCACAATAGATATCTTTACCGTTTTGCTGTTTTAATGATGTAATTAAATCAATTATATTGTCAACGTACTCTGCGTGATCCACATTTCCGTGCCGGGTATTAGAGATTACATAAACTTTTTTGTCCCTGTGGGGAACTCCGTTGCCGAATGAAAGCACTTTATCAAAAGTCTTTCGTCCCCAAATGACAGTATCAATATTTTGCAATAAGTCTGAATATCCAAAGTCTTCATTGGGTGTTTCTACAATGGATAAAAAATCAATATTATCATCTTTCTTGGCAATAAACCCATCTAGGCTCATAGCAATATATAAAATCAATCTTCTGCTCATTTCAACCTAGAAATTTATAATTGATGATTGATAGTTTTGGGTTTTTGATTAATTCCCACTAATTACTAATCTACCAACTCCCTAATCTACAAGTCACTAATCAACTTTACTTATACCTTTCTGAAATCAACCAAAACAAACCAAGGCTGATATAATTGTCCGAATAACCGAAATATTCACCTGATGTTTCCCTGTATCGGAATGTGGAATAGCTGTATTGGATCTGGGCTTTTAAATCCCGTAAACCTCCCCGAAGTGTAATGCCGGGCTCAAAAACCAACGAAGAGTTTTTATCGTCAAAAAAATTCTGGATGCGTTCGCGGTATTCTGCATTGCTGGTCTGATAGTCCGGGGTACCAAATGATACTAGGGCCACTCTGGTGGAAACAGCCAATTCGATATGCTTGCCACTTATTCCTATATTGGGCTGGATGAAAGGTTTTAAGTATGCAGATGATATCCTGTCACTATTCAATCTGTTGTTTGACCTGCCATATCCTAAACCTCCATAAACTTCATACTTGAATAGGGGGGAGTCAGCAATAAAGCCAAACTTCCCGATGCCTGCCTCGAAATAAGTGCCAGTGCTTTTCCAATAATCTGTAGAGGTTTCATTTCTATATACATCTTTAAAATAATTTAAGGTAGCAGTAACAGCTAGATGATTGTTGACTGCAGTGGCCACTTGAAGGTTTAACCCATCACCATCACCTTCTTCTATGCCGTGATACCCCGCCGTTATAGCCACTTCCCCTTTTTCTTCAAATAACGGCGCTTGATAGGCAGTAGGCGTGTACATCACCGGACTGCATGCCGCAAAAGTGAGGAACCCGAGAGAATAAAATAGAATTTGTCTCATACAATTATGGGTTAAAAGTTTCTATATGTATGATTGGAAAATGAGGAGGAAGGTTGCATGAGATGCTAAAAAAATATCTAATATATAGAATGTGTTTAGAAGGAAGGATGGAGGGTTTTTAAGTCAGGCTTAAAGCTTGATTACCTTATTATGTGTTGATCGGTGGATCATCTATGGGCATCTATGGACGATCCGGTGAATAGATAAATCGTCGGACAGTGGGCATGGGGGTATAATCGGCCTGATGGGTCGATCGGTTGATCTTCCTGATACGGACTGATTTCTGTAGTGATTTTACTGATAATTAATCCTACTAATCCACAAATCAGCTAATTACCACAGTCCAAGGTCGGACTTTCCATTCACTGATCAGCCCATTTTTGACATATGGATCGTTTTGGGCAAATGATTCAGCTACCTCTGCTGTTTCACATTGAAATATAAGCAAGGCTTCATCCGCCGGATCTGCCAAAGCTCCTGCCATAACGAGATATCCATTCTGCCTAGCATCATCAGCCAACCGCAAATGCTCCTCCCGGAAGGGGGCACGCTTCTCGATGTAGTTATCAACTGTTTTATAAAAAAGAACGAAATAGGACATAGGATGTGGATTCTAAATGGATATATAGTTAATAGTATCAAGTATCAAGATTCAAGTATCAAAGATGAAATGCTTCTACCAAATACAATATAATAATAAAAAACAAAGTGTTTAAAGTAGGATTAGTATTTAGTATATAGGTTTGGAGTATATGGTGTTTGTTGCAGATGACACCCTTTTATACACCTCTCAGACTTCAAAATTCGTACATCGGTTATCCTTTAATTACCATCGGACATCCGATACATTTTCAGACAACTTATGTCGTAAAAATGTCATTTTTAAAAACATATATTTGTTTATTTAATAAACATTCCTATATTAGCTACTGTAAAACAGCAACTCATATGGAAACTTCCCCTAAAATCAGAATCACTACAAAGCAGTTGGCCTCTGGGAACTGCCAGGTTAAATTTTTTATCGATGATCAGGCCAAGCCGCAATATGGCTACCTATTGGTCAATGGTGTCCGTCCCGTAAGTGATGTTATCCGGGAGATCAGGGAGCGGCTGGAGCAGATCAGACAGTCCAAGCTTGACATGTACCGTTTTTCATTTAAAAGGAACTGGCATGATGACCATAATTTCTATCTTTACAGTGCATAAAAAAGAGGTATGGTATTAAGTAAAAATTTAAGATTTCTCAGGAAACAGAAGGGTTTTACCCAAGAAATGCTTTGCGAAAAGCTTGGGGTTAAAAGGACTATGATCTCGGCCTATGAGGATGGCAGGTCAGAACCCAAGCTGTCAGCATTACAGACCTTGGCAGAGACCTTTGGTGTCTCTGTAGATGAACTCCTTAACAGGGACCTGGAATTGGAGGGGAGGGCTGGTGTCCAAAAGCGCAATGTAAACATACTTACGGTGGCTGTGGATGCTTCTGATAACGAACATATCTCTTTGGTAGGCCAAAAAGCTTCTGCCGGC
>DATHVH010000271.1:0-26272 GCA_035461405.1 Anditalea sp. | reverse complement strand
CTTACTTTTCACCTCTTACTTCTTACATTTTTTTTCATCGGACATCGGACATCCGATATCCTATATCTCTTACCCTTCATCCCCCCACAAATCTTCAAGCGAATATGGACTTCCCTCTATAGTCCATATGGTACCGTCTACAAATCTGTAAGGACCTTCCAGATCAGCCATCAGATCCATATCCACATCTTCCAGTTTAATATAGATGCTATCAAAGTTTTCTTTGATTCTTTCCTTGTTTACTGACTTGGGTATTACTACTGTATCCCTACACATACCCCAGGCCAATAATATCTGTGCAGATGAGACGCCATGCTTATGAGCGATTCTTTTAACTATAGGGTCTTCTATTAAGTTTGGCCGGTCACTCTTAGATGGATCATAGCTACCTAGTGGTGCATAACCAGTTACCTGTATCCCGTTTTCATGGCAATATTCTACAAGTTCATTTTGTGGGAGTAATGGGTGCAGCTCCACCTGGTTCATTTCCGGAGGAAATTCAGCATTGTCTATTATTTCATTCAGGTGTTTAATGTTAAAATTTGAAACGCCTATGTGATTGGTGAGTCCATCATTTAAAGCATCCTCCATACCTTCCCATGTTTCCAAAATTGGAATTTCTTTTATGGGTATAAAATCATCTCCCTTTTCGATAGTCACTTTGTCTTTTTTATGCGCTACAGGCCAGTGAATAAGATAAAGGTCTAGATAATCAAGTTGAAGGTCTTTAAGCGTTTTTTTTAGCGCGGGTATGACATCTTTTTTTCTATGCGAATTATTCCAGAGTTTTGAGGTAATAAATATATCTTCTCTACTGACGATGCCATCTTTAAATGCTTTGGACAATGCTTCTCCAATTTCCTTTTCGTTATTATAAAATGACGCACAATCAATATGGCGGTAGCCAGTCTCTAAAGCACAAATTATAGTATCGAAAATCTCACCTGGCTTAGATCTATAAGTACCTAGCCCTATAATGGGCATTTCATCCCCATTTTCAAATTTTACTGTATTCATTTGCGTATGTTAAGTAATATCGTGGTTTAATTTTCTTTAAAAATTTTTGAAATCCAGAGATGTAGAGATTGCAGTTTCTCTGTGACATTTTGAGATTTCGGAATTGGTCACATAAATATATTAATGTGCAGGCACATTATTTTGAGTAGTACTAAGAGGTTCTAAATGCTCTGGTTTTCCCAGTGTATGATTTAAAATTATAGACTCCGCCGCTCTTCTTCCCGATACCATTGCTCCATTTAAGGAAGCATTTACAAGGTGGTCTCCTGCCAGATGAATATTTTGGCTCAAATGGCCCACTGTAGGAATCACATCATGGTGAGGTAATTCTATAATCGGAAGGGCTTTATCTATTTTGTAGGTGTGTATATGCTCGAAATAGATAGAATCAATTCCTGATAACTCCTGTAATTCTTTAGCAACTTGTTCTTCAATATTTTCTATATCATTTATGTCCTTTACTATAGTCACAGAAAGCAACGCTTTACCGGTAGTAGAATATGCCGAGCTTATATCAGTAGGGAAATGTAGGTTATTGATCAAAAAGTTTTCTCCCGGAACCAAACCCAATATAGGTTTAGCTATAAATGATCGGTGTATTGCGTAATAGATGTTGGTTACTTTATGGTATTTCTTTCCGTAGGTTTTATCATATTTATCTTTCAATTGCCCAGTAAAATAATCGGGATCGCATGCGCAAATGATTTCATCTGCATCTACACCGTCTGCATTTTCTATTGAGATCCTACCTCCATCTATATTTGTCACCTTGGTATTCAGTCGGAGTTCAGTTTGCTTTAGTCTGCCGAATAGCTGGTTAGGTATTTCCTGCATTCCCAGTTCTGGTACCCCTACCTTGCCTTTGTTAAACATCTTGAATACATATTCGAACATATTTGAGGAGGTAAACAATCTTTCTTCTAAAAATATGCCTCTATACAGAGGGTTTAAAAAATTAAATATTATTTCAGGAGAAAATCCTTTAGCAAGAAAATATTCTTCAGTAGTCAAGTCAGGTTGCGAAAAAATTTCTTCATCAGATTTTCCCAGTACACTCGCCACCATTTGGAGAAGTTTAATTTTATCCTTCATATTACCTACTTTAGAAAAAGCCATAGATAAAATCCCAGCAGGATTTTTTAAAGGATCTGTGACATGGATAGTACCATCCGTTCTCAATATGACCATATCCCCATCAAAATATTTTAGATTAAGAGCCTCATAGTTTAAATATCTCTTGGCTTCGGGATATCCGGTCAAAAAAATCTGAAATCCCCTATCTAAAAGATAGCCATCTTTTACGTCTGTTTTTAATCTTCCACCTATAGTAGAAGAAGCTTCTAAAATAACAGGCCTATATCCAACTGCTTCTAATTCATAAGCAGCAACCAATCCTGATATTCCCGCACCGATGATGTAAACTCTTTTATCGTTCATTTTTCGTGGATTATTTTTTTATATTACATCTCAAATAAAAAATTGTTTTATTCTATAAATTAAAAACATGTCAAATATTAAATGACATAAACAAAACAACTTGCTTCTTTATGAAAATCTTACCGAAAGTAATGATTGCCTTGGTCCTACTCCTAGAAATAAACTTTGCCCTCTATGCACAAGAAAAAGTTTACTATCCTAATAAAAACGAATGGCAATCCCAATCACCTAACAACCTCAAGATTAATGCCGAGAAATTAGTTAAAGCTATAGAATACGCAAAAAACAATGAAACCGACGCCGATCCTAATCTGAAAGCAGCCCATTATGAAAGTGCTTTTGGAAGGGAACCTTTTGGATTTCCGATCGGTCCAATGAAAAATCGAGGAGAAGCAACTGGACTTATAATCAAAAACGGATATATAGTAGCAGAATGGGGTACGCCGGAGAGAGTTGACCTTACATTCAGTGTTGCAAAAAGTTTTTTGTCTGCTACTGTAGGTCTTGCATTTGACAGAGGGATGATAAGAAGTGAATTGGATTTTGTCTACCCCTATATGGCACCGATCATCCCGTATGATCCTATACAATCTCAACGAAATAAAGCAGATCATCTCAATGAAGAGGATATTTTTGAGCTGTTTGATACAGATCATAACCGAAAGATTACATGGGACCACCTGTTAAGGCAAACGTCGGACTGGGAAGGAAACCTATGGGGAAAACCTGACTGGGCTGATAGACCGGTAACAGATTCCAAAGAATGGAGATCCCGTGAAAGAAATGAACCGGGGTCTGTTTATAAATATAATGATACGAGGGTAAACGTCCTTGCCTTGGCAAGTATGAATTTATGGAGAAAACCTCTTCCGGTAGTTCTAAAGGATCATCTCATGGATAAAATTGGAGCCAGTGATACTTGGAGATGGACTGGATATGAAAATTCATTTGTCATTATAGACGGGCAGATCATGCAGGCTGTAAGCGGAGGTTCACACTGGGGAGGAGGCATGTTTATCAATGCTTATGATCAAGCCAGGTTTGGATATTTGACTTTGAATAAAGGTAATTGGAATGGCGAGCAGGTTATTTCTGAAGATTGGCTGGAAAAGTCTACAACCCCCACCCCTGCCCAGGACACTTATGGTTTTATGAATTATTTTGTAAATACAGATCAGAAGCTATTGCCTTCCGCTCCAGCCTCAGCATTTTATCATCTAGGTGCTGGAGTTAATATGGTTTATGTCGACCGTGCAAATGATCTTATAGTGGTGGCACGATGGCTAAAAAGTAACAGTATGGATGAGTTAATCCGTTTGGTTTTACAAAGTTTGGAGGAATGAGTTAAGTAAATCAGTAAAGAAGCCAATTAAGTAGTTAATTATTCAAAGACCATAGTTTTTAACGGCTATGGTCTTTTATTATCAATAATAGACTTAGGTAATCCTATAACTTCTCTTGATCAATATTTCTCCTTTGTTTAAATTTATTGTTTGTGCCTGTAGTATTAGGTGAAGATGTTGTTTGAGATTGATCAGGCGTGGGAGTAGCTGCGGACTGACGATCAGTTGCTTTTTCTCTATTGGATTTACCTGGGGAATTTCTATTTCCGGATTTTTTTTTGAATGTCTTCCCTGAGGACTTTCCTCCTGATCTTTTATCCCCTCTAGATGAGGATGATTTGAAGGTAGGTGCTTCGCCCAAATGTTCTGGAAGTTCCAGTTTAGTAATCTCCATTCCTATAAGCTGCTCTATATTGGTATATTTAAAGCGGTCTTTTTCATTGACAAAAGTTATGGCTTCACCTTTACTGTCTGCTCTGGCTGTCCTACCTACCCGATGAACATAGTCTTCTGGATCGTTTGGAGTGTCATAGTTGATTACCAATTCGATGCCTACAATGTCTATACCTCTGGATATAATGTCTGTACCTACCAGTATTTTTAGTGATCTGCTTTTAAATGCTGACATTATTTTCTCCCTCTCCACCTGCTCTAAGTCTGAGTGAAATGCTTCTATCTCAAAATCCTTTTTTAGGATTTTATACAGACTTTTTACTTTATCTTTTGTAGATGCAAATATGATGACCGCTTCATAAGCTTTTTGGTGAAGTATATGCTTGACCAATTCTTCCTTTTGATTGTCATATACCATATAACTGCTTTGGGTTACCCCTTTCGCAGTCTTGCCTAAAGCTATATTGATTTCTTCGGGATTATTTAAAATCTGTTTTGAAAACTGACGGATTTTAGGGGGCATAGTAGCTGAAAACATAATGGTCTGTCTGTTCTTTGGCAAGTATCCCACTATTTTAAATAGGTCATCCGAAAAGCCCATATCCATCATTCTGTCCGCTTCGTCCAGAATAAGATGTTCTAGTGTAGAAAGATTAATCTTCCCACCCGCCAAGAGAGCTATCAGCCTTCCCGGGGTAGCTACTACTATTTCAGCGCCTTGTTCCAAGGCTTTCTTCTGCTGCTCCCAGACTATACCGTCTCCTCCCCCATATATAGGGATAGAGCTGATTCCCAGAAAATAAGAAAAACCCTGAATCTGCTGATCTATCTGGATGGCCAGTTCTCGGGTTGGGGCCAGTATCAAAGTATTTAACTGGCTTGATCCTTCCTTTGCTATTTTGTTAAGAATAGGTAGGATAAAAGCTGCAGTTTTGCCGGTCCCTGTTTGGGCAGTGGCTATAAGATCTTTACCTTCTAATATGGCCGGAATAGCCTGTTCCTGGATGGGTGTAGGCTTATCGAAGCCCATTGCATCCAATCCCTCTTTCAGGGAATCCTCAAAATTAAATTTATCGAAACTCAAAATTATACTGTTTATTTTAAATATATAAATAAGCCCATCCTATAAGTACTAGCTGTAATGGAAGTCTTAAAGCCAACATCCAATTAGGGATTCCTCTGGTCTTTTTCTGATACATGTACAGATTGGCGGGAAATACGGCAATTAGCAATAAAATAATACCAAAGGCCGCATAACTTCTGGTACTTTCAAACAACAAACCAAATCCAAGAACAATTTCAGATAGCCCTGCTATTTTATTTAATAATGCGGGATTTGGGAAATATGGAGGAATAATCCGGAGGTATATTTTTGGCTTGATAAAATGCATTATACCGGCCAAAATATAAACTGCCGACATTAAATAAAGGGAAACTTGACCCATTCAATGATCTTGCTGGTGTGATAATTAGTTAAAAATATCATTAAAAGAAATAGAAACAAAATTAAAATTATACTATAATCATCTACTCTTGTAATCTCATATACCAATACTACTTACTTAATAGATATAATAATTAACATATTCACCCAAAACAATTAATTTTAACCTTAACACTTTATAAGCGAATAATCAGCGGGAATTGCATGTGAATGCCCAATTTAAGTAATGGCATTGAATTTGAAGCGATGAAAAATGTCCGAAAGTTCCATTTTAAAAGTTTTTGCTATTATACGGGAAGCAGTAAATCTTAATCGGTGGACTTTCGGACACTTATATTAACTAAAAATTTTTTCGAGGATCTTATAGGTTATAAGGTAGGTAGGCCGTACTCCCTCTACACCCAGAGCTCCGGAAGCTAATGTACTTCCCGTCTCCAAAGGATTATCTGAAGCATAATAAGCATATAATACTTTTACATCTTCTCGGATACTATGCCTGATCTTACTGGCGGATTGTATGGCTTTTTGATAGTGTGCACCTTCCATTTCCAGCCCTGCAGCTTTCCAGCTAGATTCCATAAAATACGATAGCACATCTCTATTTTGTAACGATGTACCTAGCACGGTGATCATAGGTCCATCATAAACACCCAAACCAAAACCTTCAAAATCAGAAATATTAAGCTCATTGATCAAAGGGTAATTATCTGCCGTTCCTTCAAATACATGACTATTTGGAATCATGATATCACCTTTATTTCCTTTTAAAATCCCAGCCTTCCCCATAATAGATATTGACACCACATTAAGTGAAATATTCTGACCGTCTTTATCATACGTTTTGAGTAGCTCATCCATACACTCATAGGCCTGCTCACCAAAGGCATAATCCATCACGACAATGACCGGTTTATTCTTCTTTTCCTTTGGTAGCTTGATACCCGGTATGACTGTATCGTGGTTCATTTTGGCTGTATCAAAAATCTGGACCCCGATATTGGTCCCTGAAGTATCAGGGAGATTTATATAGCCATGTCTGTTTGCATAGTCTAAGATCTCTTTTGCCCTATTCTTTTTAGCCATGACTGATATATCCATCGCTACACTCTCAATGTCCTCATAAGTATTTACCCCGAATGCCTGGTGTGCGTATATGATGTTCATTACGCTGTGAAGATTTGCAGAGATAATATGGATAGGTCTTTCTAATAGTTTTTCTTCATCCAGCACAGTTTTGATCCTACATGCCCAGAGCTCTCCATAGACATGGTGCCCTACTCTTTCCCTTAAGGTGGCAGAGAAGGATATTTCCCTGTCTTTATCGTATAATGCTTCTTCTATTGACAGTTTGCCTAAGTTGTATATTATAGCAAAAAGACTGTTACTGTTATTAGAGGCTTCAAATTTATTTACAGCGGCTACAGTTTCAGCAAATGTTCGTCCTGTGATATGACTAAGGTAGGAGCATGCTGCTTCGTGATCAAATTCCTCCCCTTTCGCTTCCTTTTCCACTATTTCTGCCAGCATTTTCCAGTTCAGGTTTTCTTTACCTTTATGGTCTGTGCTGTTAAATCTGATGATCTCTGATTCGATATATAGGAAGGTAAGGTGAGTCAGTATATCGTATATGTCACTCTTTCCCCTAGTCATTTCTACATACATTTGATGGTCATCTACCCTATAGCAGTTTCTTTTCCTCCTTACAGGGACTAACGTTTCAAAATCTGAATCTTCGTAACCTTCTCGACTGATAAGTCTGATAAAGCGGCATTCTTCTATCCCTTTGGGAAGACGCTCCATTATATACAAGAGTCCATCCAATTCTATCTTTTCCTTTTCGGTCACTAGTCCATATATCTCAGGACTTAATATAAGTAAAGAGCTTATCAAGGATTCGCCAGAAACACCCATAGGCTTATAGGTGCCTCGGGTAAATAAATGTCTCATGGTGATATAAAGCTTTTCTATTGCCGCTCTTGATTCTTGTGCTCTTGTTCTTTTCATATAGGTATTTCTCTCATTTAAATTTGACAAACTTAATGAATTTATACCTATTTAGGTGTATTACGTCTAAAATTACTACCAAAAGAGCATTCTATATAAAAATTATACCATTAGGGACGGCAGACAAATAATCAATAAATCTATCAACAAATCTGGGAGTTTATCGTTACCTTAGCTAAAGGCAATAGTAATACTATCATTTTTGAAAGCTTTAATTATATGTTTAAGTTTAATTCACTCATAAAATCAGCTGGGATCATGCTGCTCACTTTAGCAGTTGTTTTGGGGTTCACTACTACCAATCCTGAGAATATCATTATCGGTGAGTGGTCAGAAGAAAGCTGGACCTATGAAAAAGCTGATGTACCCTCAATGTTTTATTATGATTTGTCCTCAGTAAGAAAACATGAAGCTGAGCATTGGGTGTTTCAGGATGACAATACCATTTTATTTTTAAAAGATGGTGAATTGATAGGGAAGGCAAATTGGATAATAAAGGGTCGTGGGCATATATTGAAGTTGACCCATGAGGATGGACATCTAGAAAGATATGATATTAAAGAATTAAATGACCACCAATTGATCCTTAATTTTGATATTGGAATGGAATCTCGCGGTATTGCAAAACTGACTTTCACAAAATAATTTTAAATAATGCTCAGAAATGATATCTCCAAGAGATTAACCAAAGACAATTTACTTTTAGCGGGGTCTACTGCTATTGCAGCCGGCATGGTAAACGTAGCGAGTGTTATTGCTTTTTTTGCTTTTACTTCTAATGTAACTGGTCATGTGGCAGTCTTTGCCGAAGAGATCGTCAAAGGACATTGGCACCAGGTTTTTATAGTATTGATCTGGCTTCTTCTTTTCTTGGCCGGAGCATTTATAGCCAATTATATTATAAATTCAGTGGCGGAAAAAGGAACTTATATAGCCCATTCTGTCCCGGTATTTATCGAAATAGTGATCCTGTTGGTGATAGCCTATTATGGTCATAATTATTACACCGAAACCTTGAGAGAAACAGAATATTTGGTGGGTGCTCTCCTATTCTGTATGGGTCTGCAAAACAGTTTGGTATCGACTATTACCGGCGGAGTAGTGAAGACCACACACGTCACAGGACTATTTACTGACTTAGGTACTGAACTTTCACAGTGGTTTCATCCCAAGACTGAAAAAACCAAAATTCTGAAAGACAGGCTTACCTTAAGATTTACTATTCTATCTTTTTACCTTTTGGGAGGAATAAGTGGCGGCTGGATTTTTTTAAGGTTTGATTTTATTGTATTTTACGTGGTGGCAGTAGTTATGCTATTTGTTGCGTATTATGATCTGACTATGGTGGTGACCAAAAAGACCATTATGAAAATCAGAAGACCTGCTCATGAAATTCAAGAACAAAATTAAAATCAGCCTAATGGAAATAGACATTCATTTTCCCGCGAATGAAAAGCTGTATATTAAAAATCCAGAACATAGCAGTTTAGGACAAAAAATAATTTCCCATAGTATCTCCCTAATAAAGAAACTGGGTATAGAAGAATTTACTTTCAAAAAATTAGCTGCTGAAATACAGTCTAATGAGGCCTCTATTTACAGGTATTTTGAAAACAAACATAATCTGCTGGTATATCTTATATCATTTTATTGGGAGGTATTAAATATGAAAATATTGTTCTCGATAGAAAACAGCTCCAGTCCCAAAGAAAAACTTTCCAAATTAATAGACGTGTTGGTAAACATAGAAGAAGCAAGGCCTTCTGTAAAAAATATGGATATCGCTACACTTCATGAAATAATAGTATCAGAATCTGCCAAAGCTTATCTAACTAAAAAAGTGGATAAAGAAAGCAGAGAAGGTTTTTTCCAAAGCTATGAAAAATTGGTAGATACCATATCAGAGATTTTTATGGAAGTAAATGAAGATTATGAATTTCCTAGAGCATTAGCTTGTAATCTAGTAGAAACCACCTATGAACAATTTTATTTTTCCCAACATTTCAATGGTCTTACAGAGCTTCAGGAACCAGAAGGTAGTCTACTAATGGTCAAGAAATTTCTACAATCTCTCATGTACTCGGTATTACTTAAAGATACCCCAAATTAAAAAGAGAGGGACTTAATCCCTCTCTTTTTATCTAAGTTTATCTGCAAAAGCCTTTTTAAATTTTTCTACCTTAGGTCTTATCACATACTGACAATAACCCTGATTAGCATTTAATTTATAATAATTTTGATGATATTCCTCCGCTACATAGAAATTAGAAAATGGAGTAATTTCTGTAACTATCGGCTTATCAAATGCTTTTTCTTCCTCTAATCTGTTTTTAAAATAATTTGCCTCGTCTTTTTGTTTTTCATTATGATAAAAAACAGCAGACCTATACTGTGGACCGACGTCATTTCCCTGCCTGTTAAGCGTGGTAGGATCGTGAGTAGCCCAAAAAATTTCTAATATTTCCTGAAAAGAAATGATTTTGGGATCATAATGAAACTGAATGACTTCAGCGTGTCCGCTTGTACCGGATACAGCCTGCTGGTAACTTGGATTAGCTACATGACCTCCACTGAATCCAGATTTTACATTTTCAATGCCCTGGACGTCCTGATATATAGCTTCGATACACCAAAAACACCCGCTTCCTAGGGTGGCAATTTCATATCCTTGAGGTACTTCTACTTGAGTCTTTGGTAATTCTGCCATGGATTTTCCTTTTTTAGTTTTTTCTTCCTGTCCACAAGCGGCGAAGCATATGGAAGTCAACAATAATATTAAACTAATATTTTTCATTTTTTTCAAATTTGATATCCTAACGCCTAAAATATAATATGGTTTAGAATAAGACTTTTATTCTTACAGGTCCTTTGGGCTGCTTTTCTTTTTCTACTGGATGTCCTTTCTGCAAGACCACTATTTTACCCTCATTATATAGACGCATCATTTCTTCCTGTATATCAGGCATAAATTTTCTCCAGTGTTCGGGAAACATCCACCTGACTATCTCAGAAGGGCAGAAACTGGTGTCTTGTCTCTGCCTTCCCATTTCCATTATAGCAGTTTCCAGTATTGATTCCATTAGTTATAGGATCTATTTTTAAGTATTAAGATTATAATATCAAGCTAGGGAGATCTAGGTATTCAACTTCTAACTTTTCACTTCTTACATCTTACTTATTTTAAATGTTTTTTTCTCAATATGCAATCTTCCTTATTTGTAAATCAACGGAAATCTTAACCTCCATCACCCAAATATATTAAGCTGACCTGAGGGTCTGAAAGCCGTTAGATCATATTCAGGCATACTTCTACCCGCTAAATATTTCTTTTTTGACTGGGTAAATATACCCCGAATAATATCTGCTATAGGACCATCACCTTTAATCCTTCTACCCCATTCAGTATCATTCACTTTGCCACCATGCAAAGATTCTATCTGATGAACTACTTTATCTTTTCTATCAGGAAAATTTTTTGTTAGCCAGTCGTAAAAAACCTCTTTTACTTGTCCATTAAGCCTTACTACGGTGTATCCTGCAGATAAGGCACCGGCTGAGGCCGCTCTTTTGATGATTTCCGAAATATCGTGATTGTTTATTCCCGGTATTATGGGGGCTACCATTATTCCTACCGGTATTCCATTATCTGTAAATTTTTTTATCAGCTTAAGTTTCTTTTCAGCAGTAGCGGTCCGTGGCTCTAAAATATTCTTTAGAGAAGCTTCCAAATGATTGATGGAAAAATATACATGGACCAGCCTTAGATCTGCCAGCTGAGCTATTAAATCAATATCCCGCTCGATCAGTGTGTTTTTAGAAATTATACTGATAGGATGCCTATAGGAAAGACAAGTTTCTAATATCTTCCGGGTGAGCTGAAATTTTTTTTCAGCAGGCTGATAGCAATCAGTATTTCCTGAGAGCATGATAGGAAGAACCTGATGATTCTTTTTCTGAAATTGCTTGGCCAGTGCTTCAGCTATATTTTGTCTTACTATGATGTTAGTCTCGAACCCAAGACCTGCATCAAAACCCCAGTAAGTATGGCTATTTCGTGCATAGCAATAAATACAGCCATGTTCACATCCTTGATAAGGATTGATAGAATAGCTTAGAGCCAGGTCAGGACTTGTGTTTTTGCTCAGGGCATTTACAGCATTTTCAAAGAAATATTTTGATTGTGGTTTATCAATATATTTTTCCTCATCAATACCTTCTACATGATCCGTTACTTCCTTTCTAGATAGATAAGGATTATGTGGATGTATCTGCGATCCTCTGCCCTTAAATTTATCTTCTTTCATCATTTACCTCCCAGGATATAAATGGAAAAAGAAATGTTTTAGTTGCAAATAATTATAAATGCAGGAGGAAAGTTTTTTAATGTGAAGCTGGTATGGATATTTTGAAAATATCTGGCGAACTGAAATCTTAAAAGATAAGAATAACAGATTTGGATAAATTTTCCCTGTACGGAAAGATTTGTTTTACTTTTTTCGTAAATCTTTTCTCTTTCTTCTCGAGCTATAAGACTAAAAGGTAGAGATGATAGAATCAGGTCAGCTTTCCCTCCCGATAGATAGTTTTCTATATTACTGGCTGAATCGCAGATAATGTGTATATTTTTTGATACAAATTCTTTTTCAAGTGCATCACAGAAAGCTTGGCTGATTTCAAAAACATAAAGCTCTGCATCATTGTCCATTCTTTCTATTATACCTCGGGTGATACTGCCATCACCACCTCCCAATTCTACAATTGTCTTGACACCGGTAAAATCGGCATACGATAACATCTTGTTTACGAGTGACTTAGAGCTAAATGTTACAGCGCCTGTGGTTTTTAGGTTTGAGAACAACTCCTTATGAAGGCTATTTTTATCCATTATCTTTATTTTTGCAGTTTTTTGACGTTGAATAAATGTAAGCAAAATATTTAATTAAATTAACCTTTTAACTCTAAGCGCCAGTTCTGTTAGGTTGAACGGTTTGGCAATAAAATCATTGGCACCTACCTTAAAAGTTTCTATTACAGTTTGTTCCTCTTCTCCCAATGCCGACAAAACGATTACAGGAATATTCGGAAAGTTTTTTTTCATGTAATAGGTAATTTCAACTCCGGACTTGTATGGCATCATGATATCAGTAATGACCAAATCTGGTTTTAGGCTTTCTATTTTTTCTAATCCATCTTTTCCATCTGTACTGATATAAACTTTATATCCTTCTTTCTTTAACTTATTTTCTGTGATCGTTAGCGTGAGTGGATCATCTTCTATAACTAATATCGTTTTCATTGTGCACTTTTAAGGTATATACCGTTTAGAAAAATTCTGTTTGGTATTCTGATCTTTATATTAAAACGAATTGCTATCTATTCTTTATAAACCAGATAGATAGAATAAAGTTTTTTAAAATTTATATTGCAGCATTAGAAACAGTTCATATTCCTTTTGCTCCAGTCCTGGTAATAGTTCCTGGTGATTATAAGTGACTTGAGTGCCAGTAAGAATGTGCTGATTCCATAATTTAAAATATCCAATACCCACTCTATAGCTGTCCATGGCTACTCTGTTTTCAAACTGATTGAGGGTCCCTCTTTCATCTGGCGATGTACCATAACCGGCTAATGCCTGAAAATAATCAAATCTGGAATTAAAGTAATATCGGGAAGTTAGTGTCAATGCAGGAAAGTACTGAGTATTTTCATTTTGTATAAAGGCTCTACCATTTAACCAAAATGACCCCAAATATTTACCTATACCTATTATACCAGATCTAAAATGTCGACCTCCCATTTCTACGTATCTGCCCCCGAGTTCTGATTCCCATCCATTTTTATAATTATGAAAATAAGATAACCCCAAACGTATCTTAGGAAATACGATGCTATTGCTATAAGCTCCAGAAATATAAGTATATCCATTTCGGCCTATAAATGCATAAGATTCTATTTCGAATTGTGTACCGGTAGTAAGTGATTCGCCGAAAGCCTGTCTGTCTGCATAATTAATTCTTCCGATCAGGGAACCCCATCCACGTTCACGGATATACTGAACTCCCGTAAGGTGCCATGGACCCACTCCGTCACGGTCAAAGCTCGTAATGCTATAGGTTACTCCTATTCTATCCGTTTTATTCCTTGTTTCTAAGAAGTAGAGACGCTGTCTCAGTTCAGAACTCTGAGGGAACCGCTGAAGTGAACCTTCTATAAAGGTCTGTTCATCTTTAAAGCGCTCTTCTATCTGGAAGATGCTCATTTTTTTAAAGTATAGTGATTGCTCATCAGGATGATGTTCTATTCCATCATTCACATGTCTAAGAGCTAAATCCAGATTGCCCTGCTGAATCTCCAAATCAGTAAGGTAGGTAAAAGCCTCTACATAGGCAGGATTTAGGTCTGCTACATAGTTCAGATAATACCGTGCACTGTCCGGCTGTCCTGTAAGTTGGTAAAGTCTTCCCAATAAAAGGTGAAAATCCAAATAATCGGGAGCAATCTCTACTCCTAGCTTAGCCTGTTTTTTGGCTAAAGTGTAGTTTTTTAATTTAGTTTCATTTAAAGCTTTGTACAGTAAGCTGTCTGAATTGACTTTTTGTCCAAAAGCATCCTTTGTATATCCTAAGCCTGCTATAACGAGCATTAGAATTATAATATTTAATTTTTTCATGCTTTAGTAAGCTTAGGTTTGGCTACTTTTACAAATCCCTGTCGCTGCATATCTCCCCATTTCTGCTCTTTAGATAGCGCAAATAAATAATATCCTTTAAGGGTAGCGTATATATTTATAGGATGGTATACAAAAGGCTCAATAAAGGCCATCAATATTAGGATCATGACCTCCCGTACATTAGCATAGTGATTATATAAAATCTCATCCCAAAGAATAGAAAATAATGTAACCGATAAATAGAAGAAATAAACAAATAATGAAATAAGTATCAGATTATTATAGTCAATATCCAAAAGGAAAAAGCTAAGCAGTAATACCACTATTCCAATAGCTTCTAATATGGGTACCAAAAATTCAAATAATAAGAAATGAGGAAAAATTAAAAAGCCAGTGCGACCAAACTTCGTATTAAAAAAAACATCCTTATGTAAATATAAAGTTTGGACCAATCCTCTCCCCCATCTTGCTCTTTGTCTTACCAATACATTAATAGTCGCCGGTACTTCAGTGAAGCAAAGGGATTCCGGTATATATTTGATGATAAAGTCTTCCTTTATTTCATACATATATTTTCTCATTCGAGTAATCAACTCCATATCTTCCCCCAGGGACTTATGCCAGTATCCTCCCGCTTTAATGGCTACTTCTTTATCAAAAAGTCCCAGGCCACCTGAAACTAACAATAAACTGTTGATCTTACTCCAAGCCATTCTTCCCAATAGAAAGGCTCTGATATACTCTAACTCCTGAAACCTCGCCAACCAATTTTTAGGATAATGTATTTTATCTAAAAAGCCGTCACTCACTTCGCATGAATTGGATGCCCTGATAGCAGCTCCTGTGGCGATTACTCTTGTTTTGCTTTCCATGAAAGGCTTCGCCAGCTTTACTATGGTATCCTTACGTAAAATACAATCTACATCTGTACATAGGAATAGCGGATATTGGGCGGAGTTAATCCCGGCATTTGATGCATCAGCTTTACTTTTGCCGTTTATTTTATCTACTACCAATAATTTGGCATATACCGGGTTGGTAGATCTGTAGTGAGCCTTTACGGGTTTGGTTTTAATTTTTTCTTGATAATAAAAGTCAACCTTTACCAGCTCAAATTCCTCTATCAACTTCTCAAGAGTATCGTCTGTACTGCCATCATTAATAATTACTACTTCGAATTTTGGATAATTTAATGAAAGAAGCGACTGTACATTGAATACTATGTTAGCTCCTTCATTATATGCCGGTGCTACTATGGATACTCCTACTACATGGTTTGATTTTATTAAAATATCATCTTTAATGTTGTACTTGGTATTGCTGTAAGTTTTAATAGCGATAAATGATAATATGGATAAACCCATATAAAAAAAGATGTACGATACGGCATATATGCCTATAAAAACTTCGTAGATCCTAAGAAAGTCTGAAAATATAAGCTGTATCATAAAATGTAAGGGTCTTCTACGTGTAATTTGACTAATTGTAAATCAACATTGTGATTAAAAGTGGAATGAAAGACCATACTGTTCATTTCTTTTAATGCTTTCATAGCTTCGATCTTTATTTCTCTATTATCTGTAAGCTCCACTAGCTCTCCCAAAAATTCTTCCGTGGCTGATGAACCTATTGCTGCCAGTGTTTTGATCATCTCTGTCTGGTTGTTATTGCTTTCGCGGTGGAAAGAGTTTATCAGTCTATCCTCTGCCTGTACCAAATAGAGCTGTCTACTGGCAATGATGACATTTCTTCTAATTTCTTCATTGGGACTTTGGAGCAATTCCAATAATGCCTCACCTAAGGCCAGGTGGTTAAAGTAAGAAATCATTTTAATGGTCAGCAGTACTAGTGAAGGATTATCCGATTTGAGCCAATTTTGGATATTATCGGGTATTTTAAGTTTTTTCTTCTTGATAGTATCTAAAATTTTAAGCTCATCCACTTGATCTATATGGCCTTGATAGTCATTGAAAATATCAAGTGAATTTTCTTCTTTTAAGCTTATATGTGCTATAAGAGCAACTGATTTTAACGCTTTATTTTTATGCTTAATAAAGGGTGTTATCAATGGAAGTCCTTTGGAGTAATCCAGTTCTTCGAAATGGAAAATGCCCTTGGTTTTTTCATACCAAACCTTGTTTTTGATTAAATCTTCAGAATAGGAAAGCAGATCTAATTTGAGGTAAATGGTAATGAACATAGTAGACATTTCCCCTTTGAAATTCTTTTTCAGGTCTATAATATTTTTAATTAGCAGTTCCTTGCACCAATCCTTATTGAAAGGGATTTTAAGGCGAAATTCGGCCAATTTTTCCTCCAGCATTTGCTCACTTAAATCTTCATCCAGTATTAACTCCATAAGAAATCCGTTAATCTTCCTCTGGACTATTTTTTTCTTGGCATTGGCTGTCTTGATAGAGGATCTGTGTGTGATCAATGTCACTATCAGCGAAAGGGTAGTTCCCAAAAATATGATAATAGCATACAGGAAATAACTGTAATAGAGCTGTTCTCCCTGCATGAAAAATATCTTTTGCAGATAGGTGTCATTTTCCCCTTTGGAAAAAAATTGAAAGAATCCTGAAGCACTGATTACTTCTGGTGATGACTGAATCATATTTTCATCTACTTCTTCTAGATGCAAGGGCTCATCAAGTCCAGACAGGTATCCAGCTATCTGTGAAAGATCAGATCTATTTTCATGAAGATACATTGGTATCCACGCATCTTTAAATCCTGCTGCCTGTAAAGAGTCTCTAGCTTTTACAGCCTCCTGATAGCTTTCGTATATACCGTGTGTCAATACAAAATTATCTCCTATTTCCTCTCTTAAAAATACGAACTGTTCTATAGGAAATTTATAGGATCCGACTTGTACTTTAAAAGTAATACCGCTGATGGAATCATAAGTCTCTATTTTTTGTAAGGCATTTTTTAACACTGGGCTGAAAGAAAACGCGCATGCCATGCTAAAGAAAAACATTAGACTGACACCAAAATATAATTTCCGTCTAAAAATTTCTGTTTTCATACCGGTTTGGTTTTATTAAAACATTGGTAAAAATTTGAATCAATTATTTATAAGTCTCTTTACCCTAATAGCCAGCTCATTGGGGTTAAATGGCTTTGGGACAAAATCAGATGCACCTAGATTGAAAGCTTCCATTACTGTGTTTTCCTCTTCTCCCAGTGCGCTCAATACTATGATAGGGCATTTGGGGTTATGCAACTGAGCATAAGTGATGATATCGATACCGTTTTTGAAAGGCATCATTACGTCGGTAATGATGAGATCCGGTGAGCTGGATTGAATGGCTTCTATACCTGCATTACCATCTTCAGCTAAAGTAATATTATAACCGTCTTTGTTTAAACGGAATTTTACCATGGCGGAAATCAATAAATCATCTTCAATAAGTAGAATGTTTTTCATGTGTTAATATTATCTTTTTAATGGTCACATGGAATCTCGCAATTGATAACCATCCCTTTATGTGAGATTTTCCTCAAGCTTGATTTCATATTTGCAGTTTAGGTATGGCATAATTATATACAATAATGGAATAAAAAAAATACAATAAAAAATCATTTTTTTGGATCAAAAATCAGTAGAAAATTTGTCAATATTTAAATGATTTTCAAGAATCCTTTTCTGCCGTTCCTCATGGATTTAGGCTTTTAAAAAAAATTCATTATTTCCTAAAAAAAACTTTTGTTAGCTTACAAACCGATAAAATATCAACTAACCTTATTCCATATGAGTATTATTTATAAGAAAACCCAACGGTGGACTTTTATGATTTTGATGGGTTTTTTTGTCACCTATGGGGCTAAAGCCCAAAGTGATAACACTGGTGAAAGACGTGTCACCGGAACCTATATTATTTCAAATGCAAATGTAATTTCTCCTTCAGGAAAACTTCTGCCCAACACCTCTGTACTGGTAAGGAATGGGATAATAGCGGGCGTAGGTTCGAACATCCGTATTCCTGCAAATGCCCAGGAAATTAAGGGTGATTCTCTTTTCGTATATCCTGGTTTTATTGATGGGGGTAGCAGTGCAGGCATTACCAAGCCTAAAGACCCTGAACGACCTTCTAATTTTAATTCGTCTTCTCCCCCCGATGAAATAGCCGGTATCACTCCTTACAGAAATGCAGTCGATCAATTTGATACGCAAAGTTCACAGGTAAGTGATTGGAGAAAAATAGGATTTACGATGGCCCAGATACTACCCGATGGGGGTATGCTACCAGGTAAAACTGCTCTCGTGGTTTTTGGAGAGAAGGGTTCAACGAATGTATATTCAGAAAATACGGCCCTATATGCTACATTCAACTCTTCTCGGGGAATGTATCCTGGCACTCTATTAGGGGTAATGGCCAAATTCAGAAATCTGTATCGCAATGCAGAATTATCTTCACGTCATAGTGCTCTATTTGCAAGTAATCAGGGTATTAACCGTCCAGAAAGAGATAAAGTGATGGAAGCATTCTACCCTACATTGGACCAAGGTCTTCCTATTCTTTTTGCTGTAGAAGATGATCTTACTGTCCGTAGAGCACTTAGTTTGCAGAAAGAACTTGGATTTAAAATGATCTTAAGTGGAGCAGCAGATGTGCAAGAGATTATCCCGTTATTGAAAGAAAGCCAGACATCTGTCTTTTTAAGTCTAAATCTCCCCGATGACAAAGCCTCTAAAATAAAAGATAATGAAGAATCTGACACCGAGAGGAAAGAAAGGATTGAACGGGTAAAAAATGCCTATAAAAAATCCCTAGAAGAAGCCGGTAAATTCGAGGAGGCGGGGATTCCGTTTGGATTTACTACACAGGGTATTAAATCAGGAGATTTGATGAAAAATATTAGGCTAATGATAGAAAACGGATTATCAGAAGAAGCGGCATTAGCAGCACTTACTATTAACTCTGCAAGAATTTTAGGCATAGATAGATATGCGGGCACCATCGAGCAAGGTAAACTTGCCAATTTGGTGGTTACCACTGACTCGCTTTTCAAAGAAGACAGTCAGGTGAAGCATGTATTTGCAGATGGGTATTTATTCGATTATGATACTAAAGCGAAACGCGATAAATCTGAATCTGACGAAGATGTGGATCTAGCAGGTACTTGGGAATATGTAGCTCGATCTCCTCAGGGCGAATCTGAGGGGATTATGGTTATAACCAAAGAAGGTGAAGCATATAGCGGAGAAATTACTTTGGACAATCCTGCAGGTTCAGGTCAAATCACTACTGCTATGAACAATATTGAATATTCTGACAATAGACTAAGATTTGAATTTTCTATTGATGTGGGAGGAAACTTCCTGACTTTTTCTGTATCAGGAGATATAGATGGAAATGAGTTCGATGGAGATCTTTCTGTCACTGATCTGGGCAGTTTCCCATTTAAAGCAACTAAACAACCTGGGGCTTAATTTAAAACCAATGAGAAAAATTATATATTTAATATCAGCATTTTTAATGCTGGGGACTGTAGAGGCACAAGCCCAAAGAGGAAATGTACTTATTAAAAATGCTACTGTATTGACAGTTACCGATGGTGTTCTTGAAGATACCGATATCTTGGTAGAGAATGGGGTGATCCGTCGTATAGGGCAAGGTATATCTGCAAGCAACACAACTACTATAGATGCCAAAGGCAAATTTGTAATGCCAGGTATTATAGATGCACACTCTCATATTGGATTGGATGTAGTAAATGAAGCTACCAGTCCCATTACATCAGAAGTATGGATGGGAGATGTGATAGATCCATATGACATTGGCATTTACCGAGCTTTGGCAGGTGGTACTACTATTTCCCACGCCATGCATGGCTCTGCTAATGCCATAGGCGGTCAAAATGTAACCTTGAAACATCGATACGGCACCAGAAACCCCGAGGACCTAATAATGAAAGAAGCTCCTCGCACCATTAAATTTGCCTTGGGTGAAAATCCAACTCGTGTCCATGGGAGAAACAATAATATACAGCCACGTACCCGAATGGGCGTTGAGGCTGTAATCAGAAATGGATTTAGTGAAGCCCAACAATATAAGGTTAGATGGGAAGAATATAACAATGCTCAAAAGCAGAGAAACAGTAAAGCTGTTCCTCCTAAATATGATTCAAGGTTACAGACCTTAGTGGATATTTTGGATGGAAACATTATTATCCATTGCCACTCATACAGAGCAGATGAAATCTATATGTTGATAAATGTGTGTCGAGAGTTCGATATCAAAAATATAGTTTTTTCACATGTTAATGAAGGTTTTAAAGTTGCGCCTGAACTTGCTGAATATACAATGGGAGCTTCCGTCTTTGCTGACTGGTGGGCATACAAATTTGAGGTTTACTATTCTACTGCTTTTAATGCAGCTATTTTAAATAGAAATGGTGTGGTAACTTCTATTAATTCTGACAGTGGTGAACTGATACGTCACCTATATCATGAGGCTGCCAAGACTCAGCGATATGGTGGCCTTACTGATCAGGAAGCATTAGAACTTATTACCATCAATCCTGCCAAGCAATTGGGTATAGCTGATAAAGTCGGGTCTATTGAAGTAGGAAAGCAAGGTGATTTAGTGATTTTCGATAACCATCCCCTTTCCGTATATGCTATTCCTCAGATGACTTTTGTAGACGGGGTAAAATATTTTGATATCAATGAGGACCAAAACGATCAAAGAATCAAGGTGAGTGCTACTGAGATGGTAGAGCCCATTTATTTGAAAGAACATGAGCATAAATGTATGCATAATGTCGACTTTCTTTTTTCCAATTTTGGTAGAAACCTCTTTGATCATAATCATTGATATCCCATTGACTTACATTTAATTAATTATAAAATGAAGAAAATAAATTTAATCATAATCACCTTGGTTATCTCTCTTTTACCTCTTTTGGCAAGTGCTCAGATAGAAGGTGAAGTAGTTAAACCCAGAGCTGGTACTTTTCTTTTAAGAAACGCAACAGTAGTCACTGTCAATCAGGGTACTTTGCAAAATACAAGTGTGCTAATATCTGATGGAAGGATAACGTCTATAGGGACAGATATTACTTCATCAGATGCTGAAGAAATAGATTGTACTGGTCAATTTATTTACCCTGGAATGTTTGATGGTGGTACCAAGTTGGGGATGGTAGAAATAAATTCTGTAGCAGAAACCAATGACAATGCTGAATTAGGGAATGTAACTCCCAATATGCAGGCACTTACCACTATCAATCCAAATGCAGTAGCAATACCAGTGACTAGGGTGAGTGGGGTGACCACCACTTTGGCAGTTCCTTCAGGTGGTTTGTTTCCGGGTACGGCAGCGCTTATAAATCTTAATGGATATACTCCTGATCAAATGTATGCAGGATTTAAGGGTGTGGTCATGAATTTTCCCAGCTCAGCCAGGAGAAGTACCAGAGACCGGAGAAGTGATGAGGATATAAAAAAGGATGCAGAATCTGCTATGAAAAATATAAATGAACTCTGGCAGAGAGCTACTATATTTCATAAGCTAAAATCTGCCGAAGGAGAACTAGATTACTATCCGGAGATGGAGCATTTGTCAAAGGCTGTCACTGGAGAGCTGCCATTACTAATAGAAGTTAATGCTGCTAAAGACATTACCAATGCTCTGGAGTGGCTTTCTGACAAAACTGAAGCAAGAGCTATCCTGACAGGAGTAGCTGAAGGATGGAGAGTAGCCGATAAAATAGCATCGGCGGGTATCCCTGTCATTACAGGCCCTATGCTATCTATTCCTACAAGAGGCTCAGATAGGTATGACGTATCTTACACTAACCCAGGTAAGTTGTTAGCCGCTGGAGTGAAAGTAGCCATTCGGACCAATGATACCGAAAATGTTAGAAACTTACCTTTCAATGCTGGCTTTGCTGCCGCATATGGAATGGGCAAAGAAGAAGCTCTAAAAGCAGTAACCATCGTACCTGCAGAAATTTTTGGAGTAGCGGATAGACTTGGATCGATTGAGCAGGGTAAATCTGCTACCCTTTTCGTATCCGATGGAGATCCGTTTGAGACCAAAACGCAGGTGTTGCACGTATTTATTGATGGCTACAAAATTCCTATGACCAACAGACATATTCAACTTTACCAAGAATTCTTGGACAGAGATCCGGGGTTAACCAAATAATCCTTAATTTAATGTAACAAAAGCCCCATTTGAAAATTTAGGGGCTTTTGTCGTTTCTTAAATTACAATTTAATATCAAATTTATGCGTTTCAGTATTCTATTTAATCACTTCATAAGAAATATTGGGCTTCCCTCCTATCTAGTGATACTTTCAATTGGCTGCGGGCTTATGGCCTGTGAAACATCAGATTCTGGGGAATCAGAAAGGATAATTGAAGAAACACGTAAGGAATTTGCTCCTGATAAAAGAGTGGCACTTTTTGATATTTCTTATGATGGAAATGTACTTTCCGGTGAAACTAATCTTCCTGAAGCACTCAATGTATTAAAAAACAGATTTGAAGAAAGTGGTAAGGAATATACAGATCAGGTCACTGTTCTTCCTCAAATGGATGGTCGTGATTTTGGTGTAGTGACTATATCTGTAGCCAATATCCGAAGTCAGCCAAAACACAGTGCGGAATTGGCCACTCAGGCGACCATGGGAACTCCATTAAATGTATTAAAGCAGGACGGAACATGGTACCTTGTGCAGACTCCTGATCAGTATATATCCTGGGTAGACGCCGCAGGCATCCAGCTGATGAGCCAGGAAGAATTTCAAGAGTGGGACCAATCTGAAAAAGCTATTTTTACTTCACTTATTGGATATGTTTATGCAAATGAAAGTGAGGACGAAATGGTATCTGATCTTACTGCGGGAAATGTTTTAGAAGTAGTTACTAGCAGTTCGGAATACTATCAAGTAAAACTTCCAGATGGGAGGAGCGGATATGTAAAGTATGAATTGATGGAACCGCTCAGTGATTGGATTGCCAGCCGAGACCCCTCTCATCAGAACCTTATTAGTACAGCTAAAAGCATGATGGGTGTTCCTTATCTTTGGGGTGGTACATCTATAAAAGGTGTAGACTGCAGCGGCTTTACCAAAACAATTTTTTATCTCAATGGCCAGATCATCCCCCGTGACGCCAGCCAGCAGATACATGAGGGTGAAGAAGTGGACAATAATAAACAATGGGATAACCTCCAAGTGGGAGATCTTCTGTTTTTTGGTAGACCTGCTACTGCTGATGGCCCCGAAAGAGTTATCCATGTAGGTATGTGGGTCGGTGATAATTCATTTATTCATTCGAGAGGACGTGTGAGAGTTAGTTCTTTTGATCCCGAGAGTGAGAATTACGATGAATATGAGCTGGGGAGATATCTACGAACTAAAAGAATTCTCGGAAAAGAAAGTCAAAATATTCTGGCTGTTGAGAAGTTCATTAGATAAAGACAGATAAAAATCTCCTGGCGTTATATCCTAATTATTAAATTAGCAATTATCCATAAAATATATGGATTTAAGTTTTGCATAAACAATGGCTGTTTACGAATACCTTTTATTTATATGCGAATTTCACTAGTTCGATTCTACATAATGAGATATTTAAGGGCATACCAGTGTGAATTATGAGCTTTAATAAAAGATATTCCTTCCTGTTAGAGTACCTATTATTAAAAATTCGTATATATGTAGAAAACATTTTTTAAAGAGAGTAATAATAAATTAAATAAAATTTTATATCAATTATTATTGATAATTAAAAAATAATATTTTGCATTGAATAAGTTTTATCCTAACCTGTAATTCTCAGTTGTTTTGTTTTGGTACACTTTTTAGTAAAGTGTACCGAAATATCAATTAACTGAAAATTAAACCATGAAGGTAAAACATAAATCATTTGCTCGGATAAAGAATATCTTGTCCAGTATGGATTTTCTCATTCAAATTTATACTTTCCTAATTATACTTGGGGCAATATTTGTTCTATATAATTTCCAGTATCAGTTTCAGGAAATTAGAGCTATATTGTTTCAAACTTACTTAGGTATTGCATTTTTCTCATTTACTATTTCAATTTTTATATTTAAGATCATATTCTTAATCTTCATACTGTTTCATTATCTACGGTATAAACCTATCAAGGCTTTAAGAGATGAAGAATTACCAAACATTACTATACTCGTACCGGCATACAATGAAGGTAGATTCGTTTATGAAACATTACTTAGTATATCACAAAGTCATTTTCCAAAAAGTAAAATTCAATTAGTTGCTATTGATGATGGAAGTAAGGATGATACCTGGTATTGGATGCAAAAAGCGAAGGAAGAATTAGGTGATTTTCTGTCTATTTACAAACAGCCTGAAAATAAAGGCAAGAGATATGCGCTTTATAGGGGATTTAAAATGGCCACAGGTGATGTATTCGTGACTATTGATAGTGATTCATTAATTACCAAAAACACTTTGCGTAATTTAGTATCCCCATTTGTCGTAGATAAGAATTGTGGAGCCGTAGCAGGGAATGTTAAAATACACAATGTAAAGAATGCGGTGATTCCCAAAATGCTAAATGTTAGCTTTGCATTCAGTTTTGGTTTTATCCGTGCTGCACAAAGCCAAATGAAAACAATATTATGTACCCCCGGGGCTCTTTCCGCCTATCGAAAAGAAGCTGTTATGAATTGTTTGGAAGATTGGATCAACCAGACATTTATGGGAGTTAAAACAGATATAGGTGAAGACAGGGCTATGACTAATATGATCTTGAAGCAAGGGTATCATACACTCTTTCAAAGCAATGCCATGGTTTATACCAATATTCCTGAAACATATAAAACCTTGAGAAGAATGTTTACCCGTTGGGAAAGAAGTAATGTAAGAGAAAATATTATGATGTCTAAATTTGCCTTTGGCAAGTTTCGAGAAAATTCTAGGTTGAAGCCCAGGTTACTATTATTAAATCAGTGGTTGACGATTGTATCCGCCTTCCCTACTTTGATTGTGATGATTTTAATTGTCATTGGGTATCCCAGCCTATTTATAAGTTCTACCATAGTAAGTGTAGCTATTTTCTCAATAATACCTGCGTTGTTTTATGGGATTAAATATAATTTTAGAAAAGCTTTCTGGATATTTAGCTATAACATATTTTATTCATTTTCATTATTTTGGATTACCCCTTATGCGATTTTAACTGCCAGTAGAAGAGGATGGTTAACTAGAGAATTACCAAACCAAGATAATGAAGAACCACAAGTTATAGTGCCGATCCCAGAATTAGAATATAGCAGGTAATTTCCAAATTTGAACGAGGGTATAGGGAACCTGATTTAGTCGCTGAAGTTATATCTATAATGATATTAATCATTTATAATATTGATTAATGTCATTAGGTTAAAGAGCTGTTTTACATATCTTTATAAGGTATTCATTTAAACCACTAAAGTTATGAACTCCCTAACAAAAAGAAATGGAGGTATACCCTCCTTATTCCTAGATTTCTTCAACAATAATCCGTTGTTCAAGAGAGACATTTTCGATTTTGAAATGGATATGCCTACCTCTAGGTTAGGTGTAAATGTACCGATGGCAAATTTAACAGAAAACCAAAAAGAATTCCTTGTAGAACTTGCGGCTCCTGGTCTGGACAGAAATGACTTTACCATCGAGCTTGATGACCAAACACTTTCTATCAGTGCTGAAAAAGAAATGGAAGAAAAGAAAGAAGAAGGACAACATTCCAGAAAAGAATATTCTTTCCATTCTTTTAAGAGAACCTTCTATATTCCACAGCCCATCAAAGAAAATTTGATCGAAGCAAAATATGATAAGGGTATTCTCAAGGTAGTAATGCCGAAGCAAAAGGAGGCGCAGACCAAAAATGCGCATAGAATTGAGATAAAATAATCTAATTTTAATAACTGAAATAGGCAAATGTAACTGGGAAGTTATGTCTGCCTATTTTTTTT
>DATHVH010000270.1:0-23020 GCA_035461405.1 Anditalea sp. | reverse complement strand
GGATTATCTTATCATCCAATTTTAGCTTTTGAATCAGGTTGACCAAATCATCATGATCATCTAAAGTTATTCTTGGCCCTCTCTGTCCTACCAGCACAAGTTTATACTGGGGTTGTTCTTTTATAAATAGGGCAAAAGCCTCCACTAGCAGGGAAAGATTTTTTCGCTTTTCCAAAACGCCTACATGTAAAAAATACGGAGAGCTTACCAAATTTGGAAGATCGTTATTGCTTGGAAGAGTTGGGAGGTTACTGGAGGGCCAGGCCACCTCTATTTTGGTAGTCGGTCCAAGATGTCTAGAGAGTCTTTCCTTAGAAAAATGGGTTATCGTAACCACCTGCCCCCTTTCACCTAAGCCCTTTTTCAAAAAAGTCAGGTAATATTTTAACCAAAGGGGATGGTAATGCTCGGGACTTTCCCAAAAGAAAGCATCATGGATCACGGCAATCCTTTTTCCCCGCCCCCATAGCGGGATCATGATATCAGGACAAAAAACCATGTCTGCCTTATGCCTATAACTTAAAAAAGGAAGCACCAACTGCTTCCTTAAGAAATATAGGGCCTGAAAAAGGAGGTTTTTCCATTTTGGCGTCTTGCCTTTGAAGAACTTACTTTTTCTGATTTTATCAATTGGTGGACTTATGATAAACTCAAAGTCATTCCCATCATCTACTAACACTTGGTTACACAATGATTCTGTATACGTCTTAATACCCGTCTGTGCTACATGAAGGTAATATATATCTATGAGTACCTTTTTTTTCATCTGATTATAATTTGATTTTTAAAGGCCAGATGGAATCTCGCATGTTTCCCCGAAAGCTTTCGGGGTATCCCAGTGTATGAAGTTTGCTTCATGCCTGACTGCCGTAAGGCAGGCTCGATTTCATACAGCTAGCGAAGGTGGTGCATATTTAATACTATTATACTCTTTGACGCTATATCCTATCATCCACCAGGTGATCCATGAGACGTACATGTACATTTCAGCATTAGCAGTAAATAAGGGGAGTAGCATGCCCACCTTTACAGAAGCCGCCACGAAGGCAATACGGGCCGCATTGATATCAGGACTTTGACGGAATACGCGGATGGAAATCATCACTCCATATGCCAGCAATAGGATATACAAGAACATACCTAAAAATCCAAGTTGCACGCCAAATATAAGGAACTGATTTTCTCCACCTACCCGCAGGTCATCAGTTACACTGGCTACATTGCCACTCATGGCAAGTCCTATGCCCAGCGGATTGGCAATCATCGAATCCAAAGCCACCAGCCATTCTACCACATGTCCTACACTGGAAGCGTTCTGGAAAGTAATGGTATCCAATACGAAGAAATAAAAATCTTCGGAGGCAAAGAAAAGAACATACACGACAAAAGAAGCAAGCATGGCCCCCCCAGCCAATATCAATTTATATAATTTAAACACTATCGCTATATAAAATAACATGATGAAAAAAGCCCCGAAAGCAGCTCTAGATGAAGAAAAAAACAGACTTCCCACCGAACATAACATCACTATGGTATAAAGCAGAAAATCTTTTCGCTCCGTGGTAAGGTAGAAGATAAGCCCTACAGCAAAACCCAGCATTATAGAACTGGCCAGCTCCAAAGGGTCAGCAAAAAAGGAGGCAAGTCTTCTAGAGGTGGACTGGGTTTCAAAGGTCCAGGTAAGACCATAATTTCCACTGACCTCTTGGTTGTTTACCGCATAATTATATTCAGCATAGCCGGTATAAGTCTGAAGATGTCTTTGGAGCACCCCTACCTCAATCACATTAACTACAAATGCAGCTAAGGCAATCACCATGATACATTTGAAGAACAGGTGGAGTTGGTTTTGGGAAAAATCCGCATTTCTTCCGAAAAAATAGATCACACCTATGATCAGCGTATTTTTAAGGTAAAGGAGTTTATTGATAAAACCTGCCTCCCCCAGAGGAAGGAAGAGGTATAATGTGGCTAAACCTAAAAAAGCAAAAAACAATTTATCCACAACATTCAGCCTGATCGGATAGCCGAAGGGATCTTTTTGGTACAATACAAACGAAAGAATACCTAAAAACACCACTACCTCCTTTAGATACTGAAATATGGCCATCACCGCCGTAGAGCCTGTAGTGGAATAAACTGTACTTAATATCAGTGTATAAAAGGGCAGGTAAAGACACAAAAAAATAATGGTCCACTCACTTTTCCCTTTGAATATAATATTATCCAAAGTAAAGTATAGCAATACCGCTACATATAATATAACTAATAAAAGTAACATGTTTTATGCGAAGTAGGAGCGGAAACCACCCTTATAATTAGCTATAAGAGTAGCGTCATCCAGCGTAATCTCACTTTTGCGGCCAAGGAAATATATTCCTGATGCACCATCAAGCGTGCTGGCTTTATTTTTAGTCAGCAGATCAAAATACTTTAAATAGAAGGAAGTATAGGTGCCAAATAACCTAAGGGCAACACGGATATAAAAATTATTGGAAAAGCCCATGAGGAAATAAACATATGCCCATGACAGGGAAGAACCGGGTCCTGCGGTAGGTCCCATATCTATTAGTTCAAAATTCCTGAAAAGCCTTCTCTGACCCAAAAAGGAGAATCTGGTGAAATCAAATGCTTTTCCGTGTACCTGCTGCATAAATGGGATTTCAGAATATACGATACCATCAGGCTTTAATACTCTATGAATTTCCTTTACGCACTGCACTGGATCCAGCACATGTTCCAGTACCGCCTGGATAACCACTACATCTACCGATCCATCCGCAAAGGGGAGTGAATGTCCATCACAGATGACTTTGGTCCGGGGACCAAAGGTGACATCTGTATCAATCACCTCAAAATGCGGAGAATTGAGAAACTGCTTGGCCCCTTCTCCCTCTATACTACCACCAACGGTAAGAACCCGAGGCTTTTGCTTGGTAAGATCCAGCATTTCCTCCACCTTTTTAAGATTCTTTTTTGAGGCATAATTCAATCCCAAGGTGGGAATCATGTGAAAAATTGCCCGCTTTAGCGGATTGTTGCTGAAAAATGTTTTCTTAGAGGATGTAAAATCAGCCTGCTTGAACAGACTTTGTTCATCATCTATTAATATTGGGATACCATTAACAATTGGATACGTAGCCCCAGACTCAGAAATCAGCTGATTTCCATTTAGGGTCAGCTTCTCGCCCGTCTTTGGACAAATCAATATATCCTCAAATGGAATCATGGTAGGGGTAGAATGAATTATTTAATATCTTGAGCTCTCTTTCTGACTGAAAATCACAAAATACATGATTTAAGGTGGCTATCAAATGCAAGAGATGTCAAAAGCGATACAGCTTTAAGATCTGTAGACGGTGGACCGTCGAATATGTATCCTTATTTATTTTTTCCAAAATGAATAAATTCCCTTATCCAGCTCGTACTGCTCCCAGGTAAACCTTCTCCTATGCGGCTGTTCCTGTGCCCAAGACCACATACGGGTAAGACCCTCCTTTAGTGGAATAGAATCTTTGTAATCCAATAACCTCTGGGACTTTTCGTAGGTAGCATAGGCCATCTGAACCTCGTGCCGTGGCTCATGATGTTTGATTTCATGACCTCCCACCACTTCAGAAAGCGTTTCACAGGCTTCTAGGATAGAATACTCCCGGGGTCCCCCAAGATTTATAATTTCTTTGGAAGTTTTTTCAGAAGAAGCAGCTTTCCAGAGGGGTTCTAAAATATCATCTATATAAGAAAATGCCCTGACCTGTTCACCAGATCCGAATATGGAAAATGGTTCCCCATTCAGTTTTTGAAACATCCAGATACCGAGTACATTCCTGTATCGGTCCCAGATATTCTGCTTTACTCCATATACATTATGCGGCCGGATAATGCACCAGTCCATACCGTGCTGTTCGCCAGCTACCCGGATATCCATTTCACAGGCATATTTGGCTATACCATATGGGTCTATCGGGTTTGGAAGGTCATCTTCATCAAAAGGAGGATTACCTATACCATAGGTAGCCATACTGGAAGTAAAAACCAGTCTTTTTACATCAGCTTTGATACAGCTGTTGACGATATTCGCCGTAGCGATAAGATTATTGGTATAATTGAATTTTCTGATAAAAGGGCTTAGGCCTTCGGCAGCATAGGCTGCCAAATGGTATACGTATTCAATATTGTTTTCAGCAAATATGTGTGATATATCACCTGTGGCAATATCGATCTTGTGAAACTCTACATTGGGATGGATATTGCTTTCGTAGCCCCCCATCAGATTATCTATGCCTATAATTTTGTATTCTGGCTTAAATTGGATGAACCAATCTGCCAATCTTGATCCCAGTAATCCTGCGACACCGGTAATGACAATTGAATGCATTTAAATTCTTTTACTAAACCTATCCTGATTTAAGCCCGCAATATACAAACTTAATTTTTCAAATCTTTCTAATAGGGAATCCTAGAGTGTTTTAGTTTTATCCTTTACCATTTACGATACCGAAATCAGCATAAACTTTATTCATAAATCACTATTCAAATATCATATTCCTTTACTGAAAATCCCTTCTTTAAGTCCGTTAAAGACATATTTGATCTTTTCGAACCTTCTGCGGACCAAAAAATAAGACAGGATTCCAGTGTACTTGATAGACTGGAAGGCTATAACGGGTCCCGCATAATACCATGGGGTGTACTTTCTTAGCATGAGGATATTATTACGCGTAGCCAAAAAATGGACGATAGGGTTTAAATATCCTTCTTTACCTTTTACTTTCTTCTTATTTGACATCCCGGCCTCGTGATAAACTACTGACTCCGGGCAATAAGCCAATTTAAATCCCAAAGACTGAATCCGTAGTGACCACTCTACGTCTTCATAATAGATAAAAAAGCGATCATTTAGACCGCCGATTTGTTTTACTATATCCGCTCTTACCATAAAGCAGCAGCCGGTAATCCATTCTGTATTTTTTGGCTGATTGTATTTTTCCTTAGCCGTCCTGTTCTCACCCACAGTTCTGATCAGTCCCAGACTTTTTATGATCGTTCCACCTGCATTCCATATTTTACTCTTATTATTCAAAAAATAAAATTTAGGCTGTACGGCTCCAATGCCCGGATCCGCTTCTATGACTTTAATTAGCTCGTCCAAAAAACCGGGTTCTACTTCCGTATCATTATTGAGCAGCATCAGATATTCAAAATTTTCTTCTAAAGCATATTCGATCCCTCTGTTATTGCCTCCTGTGAAACCTTTGTTTTCTGCATTTCTCAGTAATACTATTTCAGGATACTCTTTTTCAAGCGTAAGATCTGAACCGTCCATAGATCCATTATCCACTACTATAGTCTTGAAGTTGGAATAGCCTACATTACGCAGTGACGACAGACATCCGCTGGTATGTGGATAACTATTCCAGTTCACTACTATTATAGCCACAGAGGGCTTTTTTTGTATATTTATTGAACTCATTTTTCTCTTTTAAAGAAATAATAATGGCCTAAATGCCCGCCGTGGTCTGTCCGCTCGGTATGCACGGTGTCAGTGTATTTGTTAAATATGGCTTCTAATTTTTCTGGGCTATAGTAATTCATCTGCATCACCGGGCTGCGCCGAAATTTACCGGTCTTTATCAAATTGGTAAATCTGTTATACAGATTACTGTGAACTTTCAGATAAAATTTAAGGTACTGCAGTTTAGGAATATTATGACCGTAAGGCATCTGAAGGTGAACGATCCCGCCAATTTTGGCCTTTTGACATAGCTGATCTATGAGTGAATAACCGATGGCAGGCTCTATATGTTGGATGACTATGTATGAATTGACCAAATCAAATGTACCAAGATCCGGGATTTCCATACCTGAGTAGGCATGGTAGGTAAGATTCTCTATTCGGTGCACAGCTTTCTGTTCGTCTGCTATTTTGATCATCCCGGGCGCTACATCCAGACCGGTGACTTGGCCCGAACTTTTCTTTGCAAAGGGGAGCGCAAGCCTTCCCACTCCACACCCAAAATCCAGTATGTCCATATCATGGATATCTTTACTGAATTTGGCCATAAGACGGCCATTAAGTTCTTCTACATATTCAAATCCGGTTTTATAAAATTCAGCATAGCCGCTTTCATCCAGATTCTTATATTTATACTTTTCTTCAGAAAGCACCCCATAAAAGGGATCTTCCTCTCCATATGCGTTCCAATCCTCTTTAGACTTCATTTTCGAATATTAAATAAATCGATAAAACCTCACTGTCATAGCCCTGCTCTTTCTATACAGTAAGGTGGTACTGATCACAAATACGATAATTTCAGTACTCACCAGTGCATAACTCAATCCTACAGCCCCTAATCTATCAGTCAATATTATGGATACAGTTAACATGTAAAGACACATCATCCAGCTGGATTTGAACAATTGATCTTTTTGGTCCGTCACCAAAAGCATGATGATATTAGCAATATTCAGACAGGCTAAAAATGGAATAAATGAAAGAATCCTCAAATAAATAACGGACTGAGGAAGATCTGATTTGGAAAGCAGTAAAACTGCATACGGAGCTATCAGGTAGGTGACTATGGATATAGTAAACCCAATTAATATAGACCAGCTGTATATCTTACGAACGAAAATCACAAAAGCTTCTAATCCCTCCTGATACATTCGGGAGGCATTGGGATATATAGCCTGAATGATCAGCGCAGGAAACATTCTCAGCACCATGATGATCCTCTCCGCCAAACTGAACATACCCAGAACTTCGGCAGTAGAAAAAAAACTGAGGATTATAAGCCCACCGTTAATGGATATATGGGTGGCGAGATTTGAGAAAAATAACAGGATATTATCCTTAAGCGAAACAAAGATCTGGACGAACTTTGGCTTATAAAAAAGGATCTCCATCTCAAAATGGATATATAGTAACAGCAATAAATTAATGGAAAGAGCTGTTCCCCCCAACAGAAAATTTACCCATTTAGACTGCTCGGGGCTGTGGATAAACAATACGATACCCATCAGAAAAAGGAGTTTGCTGAAAACATTGGCCAGGGATATGAGCTTCATCTTTTCCATTCCCTGAAAAAACCACAAGGGCAAGGTGGCTTCAGAAAACAGCAGTAATAAAGAAAAGGCCAGGATTACCTGATATTCCTTAAAAAGGCCAAATCCGAAAATAGCTACAAAAATAATTAAAGCTGCCACAGCAGCCATCACTATCCTACTAAAAATGATATTGGAGACGAGGTGGGAAAGTGCCTCTTTGTCCTTATGATTGATCGCTACTTCCCTGGGTCCGCTTAGATTAAACCCAAAGCCTACCATGATATTGGCCAAAATGATGACTGAAAGGGCCAGGTTCACCAATCCAAACTGATCCACTCCAATGGAAGTGATCAGCAGTGGCATGGAGATAAGGGAGATCAGAATATTGGAGGCCTGTATAATAGCCAAAAAAATAAAATTCTGAATCGACTTATGCTTTATCCAATGGATAAAGGGTAAGGCAGTTATTCTATCTAACATAACTGTTATGCCGATTCCCTGATATTAGCAGCATATAAAGTAGATAGATATATGTAAAATATTCCCAAAATTAACATTGATAGGCCACCTATAGCCATTCCTTTGGTGAGTTTGATCTTATTTTCTTCAAGGGGAAATCTGGGAAAATCAATGATCTGGATTAGGGGACTATTATTGCGGTGGTTTACTTTAGCTATTTCAAGATTTTTTACTATTTCTGAATAAACAGTAGAAGATGCCTGTACGTCTACCTGCCGCTTTTTAGACTCCACCATAGCCCGTTGTACTAGTGGATTGGGATTGGGAACATTATCAGTAGCGGATGCAAAATCTGTAAGACTTCTGTCCAGTATTTTTCGAACGCTATCAGCTTGAGTCTGCAGAATAGATAAATTCTCAGCCGTCTTTTTGGTTTTGGTCTCGAAGTAGAAGTTATTCACATTCTCCACCAACTGCTCATTAAAATACTTTGCAAAGTACTGATCCTTGGAAGAGATACTCACCTGAATGATGCTTAATTTACGATCAGGCTTATTTACCGAAAGGTTGGTTTTTCTGATTTCTTTGATAATTTCTTTAACTACACTATCTTCCTTAACAGTGAAAAGATCTCTGTTTTTAGAAAAATTCAATGCATTCAGATCTACTTTATTTCTCCATTTTCGATCAAGTTTATTGAAGGCTATGTATCTATTAATCAAAAGCTGATTAGAATCTCCTGCCGTATTCATCGGGCTCAAAAGTGTTTTACTGAGCATATTATCTGACCTGTACAGTTCCATGATGTTATCACCTGAAAACAAACCATTTGATGAACCCAATGATCCTAAATTAATGCCTACCAGTGATGCCAGGCCCGACATATTGCCCCCAAGTCCACCCATATCAGATTCTTCCAATACAAAAGTAGTTTCGGCTACATAAACTGGTTTTTTTAAAATAGAAATGGCTGCACCTATTATTAATCCCGCCGCCAGAAAGATAGCCAAAACCTTCCATTTACTTCTAAATACACTTCCCCAGTCCTGCATTCGGAGTACCAGTTCACGGAATGTGATCTTGTCGTCTTTTATATGTTGATAATCTGCCATTATCTAATCGAAGTTTATTTGACTGAACAGCAAGGCTAGCGTAGCCAAACCAGTAGTTATGCTGATGACTTCACCAGGGCGAAAAGGCATACGTGGACCTTTGGTGGGTACGATAACTTCGGCACCCGGCTCTACTACCGGATACGATCTTATACCCAAAAAGCTTTTTGTCCTGGCTACCTCACCATTGGCATATACTACATATGTCCTTCTTCGTTTTGCCCTATTGTCAAAGCCACCCGCCCTATTGATATAATAGCTCATTGACCTACCTCCTTCATATCTGACTGTAGTGGGATAAATAATGTCTCCCCGTAATCTCACTGTCTGAAGCTGCTTTGGTATGCTGATAATATCACCTTCTTCCAAAATCAGATCGTGCTTGGATCCGGGGTTTCTTAATATGGTTTCAAGATCTATTGCTATGGCTTCAGTTTCCCTGATCTTAATGGGAGCAAGATCTGCTTTTCTATCTGCTATACCACTAAGAGCATCTACTTTAGATTGTACGGTTAAATCCTCATCTCTAGTAAGCGCAGAGGGTTGCTGCTGATTAATATTTTTTCCCACACGCTGTAAAAGCAAAGCCTGAGCTTCATTTGGATCATCTGAATCAGTAGCTAATCTTGCTAATAACTCCTCATAATTTCTCTGTTTACGGATTTTTTCCGATTCTGTCTGGTAAAATTCCGTTCTTCGGATCAAAGTTGCCCCTTTGGGATAAGCAAATTCACTTAGTCCCCCAGCTCTACTGATGACATCAGAGATTTTCTCTTCGGCATTTCTTACCGCAAATTCTCCAGGCGCATTCACTTGGCCTTCTATCCTAACCATTTTTTCCAACATAAAATTGGTTTTGCGCCTGATGATCACATTATCAAAAGGGGCCAAAATGATTGGATTAGCTGAAGGACTGAGATCTTTATTAATATTGGTTGGTATGATTTCTGAAATATCTCGTGCATTGGCATCCTGGATTCTGCGGGCTACTTCCACATCCTCTACAGAAGCAGCCTCTTTAAGACCTCCAGCTGATACAATTAAATCCTCAATGGTCATGTTTCGGGAATATGGAAAAATACCCGGGTTTCTAACTTCACCTGTGATCTTTACATAAAATTCTTCGTTCAGATCATATATAGATGAAACCCTTACTATATCCTCACGCTGGAGCATAATATCATTCCCACCACCTGCTAGTATATCCGAGAGATTGACTTGAAATACTTCTGTGGATAAGTCATCATTGGTGCGCAATACTGTAGCTCTTTGCAGATATGCTTCACCCCGGAGACCTTCCGCCCTTTGTATCAACTGGGAGATAGTCATTCCATCAGAAAGCGCATAATTTCCTTCTCTAAAAACAGCCCCTTTGATCTGCACTCTATTGGAATACCTGTTTAAAATTTCACCTACCTGATAGCGATCCCCACCTTTTACAGTGAATATTGAAAACTGATCTTGATAGATATCGGAGACAGCTCTTTCCTTAGGGGTATTTCTAGTCACACTCACTCTATCCGCAAATGCATTATCGGTAAATCCTCCTGCATATCTCATAACGGATTCCAGAGATTCACCTTCCCTTACTTCAAATATACCAGGTCTTTTTACTTCACCAGCCACCTCTACTCGGGCAATAAACGGTTCCACTAAAATCACATCCTGATCTTGGAGCTGTGAATTGAGATTGGCAGAGCCATCTATCAAAAATTCATAGATATCGATGGTAGCTATTGTTTTATTATTTCTTACCAGCTTAATATTCCTTAATGTACCATTATCAGTAGGCCCACCAGCAGCATATAGCGCATTATATATAGAGCTAAAAGAACTTAATGTAAAAGTACCCGGCATCCTGACTTCTCCTACCATGTGAACTTTGATGGTCCTGATATCACCCAGAGACACTTGGGCAAAAGTATTGGGATTATTTCCACGCATACCCGGATAGTAATTACCCAACCTACTTTTAATCCTTCTAGTAGCATCTTCTATAGTCAGGCCTGATACGCTTACCGGTCCTACATTATCCAGCATAAGATTCCCTTCTGGTGAAACTACTGCCTCATAACTCTGCTCTGACATACCATAAATATCTATATAAAGCATATCACCAGGACCTAATATGTAGTTCTGAGGAGTGGCAAGATTAAGATTTGGCTCAAAAGTTAATTTTCGGTCTACTGCGGAGAATAGCTTACTGCCAAAAATAGGCTTATCCGATGAAGGTCTGTTTAATTCACCCTCAGCAGATAACATACCATCTGTTATTTCAACTAAATCCGTTTGTTTTCTGGGTTCTCTTTCTGACCTTTTGGTGGTAGTTCTTCCAGGGCCATCACCTGTTAGCTTTAATTGTTCTATTCTTACTCGGAGTTTTTCCACTTCTGTATTGGCCAACCCTCTGCTTTGAGCCATCTGTAATAAATCTGTGTCCGATAGACCAGATGCTTGGGCTTTAGCTAATAATTCTCTTACCTGGTTATCAGTAAGATCATCTACCCTAATGGTGCTTATATCGGAGATGTTTTGGGCATAAGCTTCGGGTAGCCCCACTGTTACCACCATGATTAAACTCATGAGAAGGGCAGTAAGGCAGCATTTATAAATAGATAAAATCATTTGTTTTTTAATAATTTTGAAGGGGCTTTGGCATAGCTTCGCCTGGTCACTCCCTATGTAGAAAGAGTGATTTTTTTGGTTTTTGGGGTATTGCTTGCCGAAAACAATCGTAAAGATAGGTATTCCATCCTTTTATGGTATAATCTTATGAATTAAATGCGAGATTCTCATTCAGTACAGTTCTTACACATATCTATCTGGCCTCTATCTTCCAAAAGTTGTTTCCTAAACGACTGATAAATCGGTTTATTCCAAATATGGTTAAAATTTTCTTCCTGAATACTGCCCATTACATGACTCGCATCTTTGTCAAAACAACAGGGCACCACCTTACCGTCCCAAGTAATCACTGCACCCTGCCACATCCTCCAGCATTTGTTTTCTATTGGCTTCTTTAGTTTCCAGCTATGCTGATCAGGAATATAGCGGGAATATTTAAGGTTATTTGGAATGAGCGGTGATCCGTTTTGATAATTGTAAATTTGTGTAGTCTTCAGTTGCAGATCATCGACTCTTAATGTTTCAGCAAGTTTTTGCACCTCTGGAATCTGGTGTTCGTTTACTCCCGTCACCAAAAACTGAAGTATGACCTGGGGGAAAACTTTGGCTTGGTCGTTTCTATATTCTATAAGCTCATTAATCCCTTTGGTAACTTTTTCCAATCTTCCTCCGATTCTATAGTTTTCATATATTTCCTGAGTAGTCCCATCCACGGAGACAATCAATTGTTTGAGGCCTGAAGAAACAGTTTTTTTAATATTTTCTGCACTGAGATAGTGAGCATTGGTAGAGGTAGCGGTAAAGATTTTTCTACTGTCTGCATAAGACACCAGATCCAGAAATTGTGGATGGAGATATGGTTCGCCCTGGAAGTACAGATGAAGGTAGGAGAGGTGAGGAGCCATTTCATCTATAGCTTTCCGAAACAATTTCGGATCCAGCATCCCTGTGGGACGGGTAAAACTTCGAAGCCCGCTCGGGCATTCAGGACATCTGAGGTTACAGGAGGTGGTAGGCTCTATAGATAGACTCGTAGGTCTCCCTAATAAATTTACCTTACCTGTCCATCTGGAATAATGGAATGAAAGAAAAAGTAATAGAAAATTATACCCCTTTCTTACTGTCAGATAGGCCAAAAATTGCCTTGCCAGATGCCATTTATGTTTCACGGTTTAAAATACGGATATTTTGGGGAGGATAAAAAGGTTTCACGCAAAGGAAAAGAAGGAAATCGCTAAGGAACGCAAAGAAAAAAATAAAAGCGCTAAAATGAATAAATCACATGATTTAAAATTTGAATTAAAAAGACCAGCTCTCTAATTTAAAAAGGTTTCACGCAAAGGAAAAGAATAAGTCGGTAAGGAACGCAATGGAAGTGAATTTTAAAAACTTAATGTAGTATAGTATGTAGTATGATAATTAAAAAGATTTTACAGATTGTTTACCACTCTATGAATTCCGTTTTTCAAATATTTACAATTAAAGTTTAGTAGGATACCCAACTTTAAACCCGATAGCCTGAGATAGGTAAGTAGTTGTGCAGAATGGACAGGGGATAATGTTTCTATGGACTTCACTTCAATTATGATTTTATTTTCTACCAAGATATCGATTCTATACCCCACATCCATCTTTATCTTTTTATACACAAAAGGCATTGGTACTTGCTGTATAACTTCCATTCCTGCCTCTCTGAGATCATAGACAAGGGCATTCTCATATGTCGATTCTAGTAAACCTGGACCGATATGACTATGAAGATCTATAGCCAATCCTATGATCTGATAAGAAAGTTCATTTTCAGTCATATAAGTTTTCCCTAAAGTTTTTAAAAAAATGCAGAAAAAAGATCTAAATAAATCTTAGCGCAACTTTGCGTAAAATCTCTGCGCACTTTGCGTGAAACCTTTTTTTCTAAACTCTCTCCTACCGCATGCTGGGTGGCAGAAGCACTGAAGTGGTAACGTGAACGACACCATTAGTGGCGATCCGGTTGATGCTGGTAGGGTGGAAAGTTCCGTTGGCGACACTTCCTTGGCTGGGGTAGACCACCAAAGGTTCACCCTGTACTGAGGTGAATGACTGCCCTTCTTCCATGTCTGTGGAGAATATATAACCGGGAACTAGATGATAATTGATAATATCAGCAAGTACGGCATCCTCTATCTCATTCAGCCCATTTACGCCCAATCCTTCAAAAGCAGCAGCAAAAGCTTCATCATTAGGAGCAAAAAGCGTATATGGTCCTCCAGTGGTTAATTCTTCCACCAACCCTAGCCGCACCACTGCAGCAGAAAGTTGGGTTAAATCATCCTGGTCAGTCAAGAATTCTGAAAGGTTTCTGCTTGCTGGCCTCACTAACTGATCTACTTTGTGTATCAGACCATTTTCTGCCTGGATATCTCCTTCCAAAACCCTCGCTCTGCCATTCAAATAGATACTATCGCCTACACTGATAAACAAGGATCGGTTTAATGCACTGTTTACCGGACCCGACTCTAAATCAGAAATAGAAACCGCTCCCTCTAATGTATGATTCAATATTATCGATGAAATCAAGGCTTCGTTTTCAATAAATTCTTCCCATTCCATCTCATTTTCCTCCAAATATGCTTCAAAAGCATTATCAGTTGGCGCAAATAAGGTTATGGAAGAAGTACTCAACATATCTCTTAAACCCCCTGCCTCCACGGCTGCACCAAACATTGCAAAATCTTCATCCCGGGAAAGGACACCTATTACAGAATTATCTTCAGTAGTATCTTCAGGAACCAGAAGCACTCTGTTTATTCCATGCAGAACGCCATTTCTGGCCCCGATATCAGGTGTGGCTATATTAGTGTTTCCATTTATAGTTATAGCATTATTTTCTATAGAAAAACTAATAAGTTGGTTGGGAGAAAGAGTTTCCATATCTCCTACCGGGATTTGGTTTGTCAGTAAGGTGCCTGCTAAAACATGGTATAAAACCATGTCCCTTAACTGGGGAGATTCCATTAATTGTTGCCTGGTCCAGCCTCTATCAACAAGAAAGTTATCCACAGCCTGATTGGTAGGGGCAAATACAGTAAACGGTCCATCCGAGGAAAGCTCATCACCCAGATCCGTCCTGATGATCATTTCCTGAAAGGTGCTGAAATTCTGGTTGACCATCATGATCTGCATGATGTTTCTATCTTCCTGTATCGGATCCGTATCTTGGTTACACGAAGCCGCCAGGATAATGACGGACATGATCAATGCACTGAGTGCAGGAGAAAAATAAGAAGAAGTTTTCATTCCGTGGCATTTTAGAAGGCGAGACACCTTTAGTGGTTTAGTTCATTAACCCTACCCAAAAACATGCCTGATTTTTAGATAAATGGATATGTTCAGTCGAAGTCTGAATCTAAACCTATAAAGGGGAAATTTAAAAATTGCTTCAAGCACACAATGTAATGTCCAGTACTAAAAAATTAATGCATTGTAAATCAACTATATATTTAAAGACTAAAATAATAAAATGAAAATTAGATTTTTAGTATTTACATTTCTTTTTTTAATCATTTAAATACAAAAACTTATGAAAAAACAACTGATGGCCAGTCTATTGGCTTTCTTTCTGGCGGCCTTATCATGCCCGGCCCAAGAAGTCCCTATTAAGCCCCAACGTTGGGAGGTGGGGGTGGATGCGATCTCCCTATTTAACAAAAACCACTACCCCGCTTACTCCATATTTATGGCAAGAAAGCTGGGTGAAAACGGCTTTGCCTTGAGGAGCAGAATAGGTGTAGAAGGGTCCTCCTTTGAAGATTTACTTGTTGTGCTTCCAAATAGCCCGTTTACACGACCTAATAAAAATCAAAAAAGAAATTTTTTTGGCTCATTGGGATTACAACACAATCTGTGGTTTAAGGGTAATCTTTCATACTTCTATACAGGTGCAGATATAGGAATCAAAATAGATCAAGAATCTGTCCAAAAGTTAGATTATTTGGACAATTTCAACGATTATTATTTTGAAAATAAAAGAACATTTACGGATTATATGGTCTCTCCATTTTTTGGCTATTCTCATCATTTGAAAAAAAACTTCTCCCTAAGAATTGAAATGGCTGCTAATCTAACAATCACAAATTTTAAATTAAGAGGTAATGGATGGTACCTTCCCCGATTTGACCAATCCACACCATTTATCCCTCCCATAATCGAAAACAGAAACACCTATGAAATAGGAGATCATAGAACTATCGATTATAGATTTAATCCAATAAATCAAATTATTATATCTTATCATTTTTAATAATACTTTTATGAAAAATCTAATTTCGGGACCGGTTAATCTTACGGGCAACACTTTAACCTACAGAACTCCTGACAATCCCAATTTACAGGTGACCATAAGTTTAAGAATGAGGAATTCATGTGGCTGGAGTGCCTGGAGAAGTGCTTCTATATGGGCCAGAAGCCAAGAAGAGGATCCATGGCTAATTTATCCTAACCCAAGCAGCGATGATGTGATCTCCGTACAGCAAGGCAGTGACGAATTCAAAACATCCGGTGTCACCGCAGAATTTGATCTGATACTCTACAGTGAAGATGGCAGGGAAGTCCTTACCAAGAGAAAAAACAAAGGCAGAAAAGTCACCATCCTGGTAGCTCATCTGAAAAAAGGGGACTATTATCTCCGTATCATTCAGGAAGAAACTATAATAAGGAAAAAAGTCAGAATTCAATAAAAATTACCTTTAAAATCCCCCGGTAAATTCCGGGGGATTTTCTTTTTAAAGATGATCTTCATTAAATGTAACCCCATCCTTTTGTACTTTTTAACTTTAAAATTGTGGTATCTCTTATGAATTAGTTTATTTTTGGCCTCTAATAGAAAACATGTATTTCATAATCTATGATAAAGCAAGCGCTTATTCTATCTTCTATAATATGTATTCTGCTTTTTTCATGCGGCAGTCCATCTGTTACTTGTGAGCTATCTGAAGATATACTACGGGTACCGGTGGATATGGAGATTGTCAGAATGGACCGTATGTTTTTTGATATAGAATCAGAAGATCAACTTGAGTTCTTATTGGAAGCTCATCCCGAGTTTGTCCAAGATTATCTCCAGGAAGATCTCTATCATAGCAGGCAGGATCTTTACAAATCCATGATGGAAATAACTCAGGATACCCTAATGCAAGAGCTAAATAGGGAGGTGCAACATCACTTCCAAGATTTTTCTCCCCTTGAACAAGAATTGGAAAATGCCTTTAAATATATCCGATACTATTTTCCAGATTATACCGTTCCTAAGATTTACACCTTTGTCAGTGGTTTTAGTAACGACTTTTACATCGATGAAAACATTATTGTAATTGGATTGGATTATTTTTTACCTCTAGACCATCGTTTTCAGCCAGATGATCTGCCTCAATATATTACAAAAAGGTACCAGCGCGAATACCTTATTCCCACTTTAATAACAGCCATATCTTCACAATTCAATTATACAGATATGAGAGACAATACGCTTTTGGCAGAAATGGTATTTTATGGCAAAGCATATCATTTTACTAAATCTATATTGCCCTGCACTCCAGATTCGCTTATCATAGGTTATTCTCAAGATGATATAGTAGCTAGCTATGCAAATGAAAAATTAATATGGAGCCATTTTGTAGAGAATGAACTCCTATTTGAAACCAATCCATTTGAGATCAGAAAGTATACAGGAGAAGCACCTTTTACTGATGAGATAAGTCCGGACGCACCTGGCCGTATAGGTAGATGGGTGGGTTGGAATATAGTGGATGATTATGTTGAATCTCAGAATGTATCACTGCCCGAACTAATGGAGGAGCGCAACGCTACCCAGATCTTCAGGCAGTCAGGATATAAACCCCGTCGTTGATTTTCAGAGGATAATTTTTCGGATCTAGGACATGTAAAAGCCGCTTAACCGCCATTTCCGATGAGAAATAGTTTTCTCCTAACGCCCTGGCCCTCTGGCCCGCTGCTATTAAATTTTTAGAGTTATCCACAAATTCACAGAGCTTCTGCCAGGAGCTTTCTGGATGTTTAGCATTATAATAAATGCCTAACTGGTGATTATGGATAAGTTCCTGCACCCAACCTTTATGATTGACTATCAGTGGCTTACCCATGGCTAGGGCGTCGAAAAATTTATTAGGGCTATTAGTTTTCAACACAGGCAAGTGGGCAAAACTTATATAGACCATATCCGAATTTTGGAGTAGTAGCTTTACATTATCTTTGTTTCCAAATGGTTCGAAAGTAAGATTATTCAATCTTAAATTTTTGGCCCTTTTTATAAGTTCAGGCAGCGATGCCCCTCTACCCATTATTTTAAACTGCCAATCCTTTTCATTCCGCTTTGCCTGAAAAGCAAGATCTAAAAATTCATCCAGGGCATTAACTTTTCCTATTGCTCCAGCATAACTTATGGTAAATTTATTATTGACTTTTTTTTGAGGAGTAAAGAAATCTATATCGGCAAAATTCGGGATAAGGTAAACTTTTTCTTTACTGGTTTTCTCTTCAATATAAGATTTAATGCCTGGAGATAAGGCTACTATCTTAAGGGCGTTCTTATAAATTCTTTCTTCCAGCCTATAAAGAATAGTTTTTAACAGCGGATTACTCACCGCTTCCATCTGAACAGGAGCCTCTGGCCATAGATCCCTTACCTCAAAGATATAGGGTAAGGCAAATTTCCTTTTGGCCCATAATCCAATTAAGCCTGTCGTCAGCGGTGTAGAACTGATATATAAGAGGTCGGGTCTTGGCAATTTTTGTATCAGTAGTTTGGCCTGCGATACAAACTTCAAAAATGCACTACCTCTCATAATAAATCCGAAAGCATTGTCATATGGAACTGGTAGATAATGAACCTTAATTCCATCTATGATTTTAAGGTCATAAAAATCTTCATTATGAGCGGTAATCATATCTACCTCCATTCCTGCTTCTACCATTCCCTTTGCCAGATAGTAAGAACGAACTGCACCTCCTTCTTTTGGAGTCACGAAATATTGGTGGATATAGATTATCTTCATAGCTTATGATATTTTACCCAGGAAGCCAGCACATATAGATTCCATAATTGCAAAAAGCTGCTATCCATGTATTTAGCTGGGTCATTACATATAGATAACATTTCCTTAGGAAAAAGTACTCCATGCGATTTCCCAAATGCCTTGATTGTCACGAAAACTTTATTTCTAAACTGTAGGTCATCTTTAAACCATTCCCTTATAGGTATTCCAAATCCCATTTTTTTCCTTTTGGCGATATGAGTTAAACCTTCCTCTTTTAACAAAGTTTTAATCCACTCCTTAGGTGCTAGGGAAAGATGTTGTTCTTCAGAAAGATTTTTACTCAATGCCACCAAAGGGCCATCCAGATACGGCGCTCTGCCCTCCAATCCATGAGCCATAGTAGCATTGTCATGTATTTTGAGAACATCATTGATCAGATAAAATGAGCGGTCCCATTCCAAAGCATCCTTGTAAGGAGAACCAGTGTGCGGATAGTACTGGAGGAATAGAGGCCTGTGCTTTTCAGGAACTACTTGGAGGGAAGAAAAATTCAAATAGGTATTGACCGGATTTTCTTCGACAGCATTAAAAAACTTGGCAATAGTCCGGGGTAAAAAAGGCAACCATCGGGCTGCTTTTCCTATGAATTTAAAGAAAGTAAGATTTTTTAAATATTGCCTATATGCTTTGTGACGGTTATAACCTCCGAAAAGTTCATCGGCACCAGCCCCGCTGATTAGTACCTTAACATGCTGCTTTGCCTCTTTACCAATGAGCCAAGTCAAAATTCCAGCACTATCACCCACGGGTAGGTCCAAACTGGCAATGTATTCCTCCCAATTTTCCTCCACTAATCTGGGAGTCACGAGGATCTCATGGTGTGCACAATGATACTTAGCTGATAAATTTGCAGCATAACGCCCATCTGGATAGGAGGATTCATATTTGGTACCAAATGTCACAGTATAGGTATGTAAAGGTGTCCCTGTCTCTTTGTACCAAGTGTTCAACAGTAAAGCACTGTCAGCACCACCACTAAGAACTATCCCAACAGGCACCTCTGCATGAAAATGTTTCAATACGGCATCAGTCAGCAGCTCTTTAAATTGCCCTGCGGTAGGCAATTCGATTGGTTTATATTTAATTGTAAGAAACTTTTCTCCTATCTGTACTCCATGAAAATCTAAAACCCGCACCATGCCAGCGGGAAACTGTTTAACCTCATTAAAAAAAGTAAAATCGGGAAATGTATGACGAGAATAAAAGTATGGTAAAAACTGATTGGGATCTAAAGAAGGTGGCACTAAATTAGAAGCTAGTACCCCTCTCGCTTCTGATGAAAATGCCCATTGATCTTTGTATTGAGTATAATAAAGCGGTTTTTTCCCAGAAGTATCTCGGGCTATAATTACCTGCTTATTTAACTTATCCACATAGGCAAAAGCAAACATACCTTCCAATTTATCCACACCGTCTGCTCCATATTTTTGCAGCCAATGGATCAGCACTTCAGAATCAGAGCGAGTTTGAAATGAAATGCCTTCATCAAGCAATATATTTCTTAGGTCCTGATAATTATACAATGCCCCGTTCCAGACTAAAATGCCATTCCCATCAGCCGTAGTGATCGGCTGGTTTGGAAGGTCACCAAGATCGAGAATCTTTAATCTATTTCCAGCTATAAAGATACCATCCTCCGCATCCAGCCAGGCCGAATGATCCGGACCCCTGTGTGCTGTCGCGCCCATCATATTTTCGATAGATGCTGAAGAATTCTGAGGGCCATTGATTATCAGGTTTATACCACACATTATTTATTCTTATAGGGTATTAGATCCTGTTCTAGTTGGAGGATCTTCTGCTGCTTTTGATAATACTTACAAAGGTGGGTAATGCTGCAGACTTCACACTTAGGTCTTCTCGCCAAACATACATACCTGCCATGTAATATAAGCCAGTGGTGAGCTTTATGTATATGTTGGGTCGGTATATGTTTTATAAGCTGCTTTTCCACTTCAAGGGGAGTATTGGCCGTCATAGGCACAAGCCCCAATCTACGGGAAACCCTATAGACATGGGTATCAACTGCCATATTTGGCTGACTCCAGATCACGCTGGTGATTACATTAGCAGTTTTTCTTCCCACACCTGGCAGCTTGATCAGTTCAGCCACCGTTGAAGGAATTTCACTTCCGAAATCTTCCACTAGCATTTTGCCGAGGCCAAGTAAATGCTTGGTTTTATTGTTGGGATAGGATACCGATTTGATATAGGGAAATAACTCATCGAAATTGGACGCAGCCAAGTGTTCGGGGGTGGGAAAATCCTTAAAAATAGCGGGAGTGACCATATTAATTCTTTTATCGGTGCACTGTGCACTTAGTACTACAGCTATAAGTAACTGAAATGGGTTTTCATATTGTAACTCCGTCTCCACCTCAGGCATATTCTCGGCAAAGTGGTCTATAAAAGCTTTGTATCGTTCTTTTTTAAGCATTACTAGAAGTTATAATACATTAATAGTCTGGGCTCGATTTCAATATCTAAAGTAACATGTTTATGTGGATATAGTTAATTAAAGCTTAAAAAAGAAGTAATTCCACGTTGGATTTCAGTTTCAGTTTGACCAAGATTGCAAATTTCCCCTTCCTTTAGGGAGGGGTAAACTCCTGAAACCTCCCGCCATTGGCTTTAGCCGAATAGAGACGTTCCTTTTTCGGATAAAGCCACAGAACTATGCAGCAACATGGACCACTAGCTGAAGCTAGTGGAAATTGGTTTTGCATAAACTGTTATTTTTTAAGCTTCTTCATCACAAGAATTCCGATAATTTCTTTGTTTCTGCACAGTTTTGAGGTATTTGAAGAAAAAGAACTCTGTGATTAACTCTGTTCACTCTGTGGTTTTAAAAAAAAAGCAAAAAAAAACCGCTCATCGAGCGGTTTGCATATCGTTGTAATTTTCTAGACCGGTAGACTTGGCTTTTTTCTTAATAGCTGTGACTACTTTATCAGATGGGTGAATAAAAGCCTGATCCAATCTTTCAAATGCATTCCTTAAGTCGAGATATTCCTCCATGAGGTCATCATCGCTGTGCAATGCCTGCGCGATCTGGTCAGATTCATCATCATTTAACTCCTGGTATATATAACTGACCAGGTCATTTGGGGTAAAAGATTTTATCATAGGCGAAATTTATTTGATTCATTTTCTTCCGCATATTGATCAACGCATAGCGCATTCTTCCCAGGGCAGTATTGATACTTACCCCAGTCTGCTCTGCTATCTCCTGAAAGCTTAAGTCCATGAAGTGCCGCATAATCAGCACCTCTCTTTGGCTCTCCGGAAGTTCATCAACCAGCTGCCTGACTAGCTTATGGGTTTCATCCTTTACTCGGAGATCCTCCACATTTTCGTCCGCAAACTGCAGCGTATTAAATAAATTCGATCCATCTTCCATCAATATGGAAGGGTATCGCTTCATTTTCCTAAAATAATCAATTGCCAGGTTGTGAGCAATCCTCATCAACCAGGGTTGGAATTTCCCTTCTTCGTTATATCGATCAGAGTTGAGTGTTTGTACTACTTTGACGAATACGTCCTGTAATAAATCCTCTGCCACACCATGATCTTTTACGATCATATAAATCGTCGTAAACACCCTGGATTTATACTTATCTACTAATGATTCGAATGCAGCTTCGCTACCATTTCTGTATTGCGCGATAAGTTCGCTGTCCTTAGGCCCTAACCTTTTACTCATAAATTCTAACTTTTAAATAACGTAGAGGTTTATCCCATATTGTGATTTTAAATGTGAAACAATATTATGCTATATTCCAAATGTATATATTAGAAAAATACAATGCAATCAAAATTGAATTTTTTTAGTTTTATTAACATGAACATTATAATAAATTCCGAACAATTTACTGTATAAACAAATAAGTACTTCCAAAAACATTCTTACTTTTTAATTTATCAGCAGAAATTGTTATTCTTTTATATATTTTTTCTTAACGAAACTTAAAAAAATTATCTTATTCATAACCTCTATCTAATTCTATCTCAAGGTCTTTAAAAAATTAAATACCTATAGGCATGTTTTAAAATTAATTTAAACCTTAATTAAGAAGCATATATCTGAATAAAAAATCCAACCTTGATCAGGACTAACAAAATTACTATTTACCATGTTCTCTTGGTATATTTGTATTTATGCGTGAAATAATGGAAGATAAATCGGTGCCTTTTGATCAACTTGATCCTAGAGCCTTTATTATAATTAAAAATGCCAAGGTTAACAACCTTAAGAGTTTAAGTGTAGCTATCCCCCGTAATAAATTAGTAGTGGTTACCGGCCTTTCAGGCTCCGGAAAATCATCGCTTGCCTTTGACACCCTATTTGCTGAAGGACAGAGGATGTATGTGGAGAGCCTTAGCTCTTATGCCCGTCAATTTCTGGGCAGAATGGAAAAACCGGATGTAGAGTATATTAAGGGGGTTTCTCCTGCCATAGCCATTCAGCAAAAAGTCTCAACAAAAAATCCACGATCAACAGTAGGTACTTCTACTGAAATCTACGACTACCTCAAATTACTCTACAGTAGGATAGGTAGAACCATTTCTCCTATATCCGGCAATGAGGTTAAGCATAACACCATCACAGATGTAGTGGATTATATTCACAGTTTTGAGGAAGGTGACAAAGTGATGATCAGCTGGCCACTACAGGTATCTCCT
>DATHVH010000269.1:0-12778 GCA_035461405.1 Anditalea sp. | reverse complement strand
AGCCATGGAAGAGGACCATTCGAAGAAGATCACTCCAGTCATGGTGAGAGAGATATTAGGTGGAGAAGTTTTTGACAAAGAGATCTACCAGGACAATGGAGTGGCCGGAGTAGTTACAGGTCTTGCTTGGACTTCTGTAGGTGGCGAGATCCTGTTTATAGAAAGTGCTCTGAGTAAAGGTAAAGGGAAATTAACTTTATCCGGTCAGCTAGGAGATGTGATGAAGGAGTCTGCTATGACTGCCATATCCTATCTGAAATCAAAAGCAGAAAAATGGGATATTGATCACAGAATATTTGACCAATATGATCTGCATATACACGTACCTGCCGGGGCAGTACCTAAAGACGGGCCTTCAGCAGGTATTACTATGCTGACTGCACTGGCTTCTCTTTATACACAAAGAAAGGTGAAAGCAAAACTTGCCATGACCGGAGAGATCACGCTTCGAGGAAAAGTAATGCCAGTAGGAGGTATAAAGGAGAAGATATTAGCTGCCAGAAGAGCTGGTTTAAATGAAATCATTCTCTGTAATAAAAACAAAAAAGACATAGAGGAAATAGACAAGCACTATTTGGAAGGCATGAAATTCCACTTTGTGGAGAGTGTCGATGAGGTGCTGGAGATAGCACTTTTGGATGAAAAAGTAGATGATCCTATTCGTTTCCAGTTTGAAAAAGATCACAAAATACTAGAAAATTAATATATGATAAGGGATACCTATGGTATCCCTTACTGCTTATCCCAAACTTACCACTAAACAAATAACGGGGATAATTATTTTATTCAAGAACCTTATAACATACCATGGATAATTTAAAACATTTAACGCCTAAGCAAATCGTAGCGGAGCTTGATAAATATATCATAGGACAGCACGATGCTAAAAGGAATGTAGCCATAGCACTTAGAAATAGAATAAGGAGATTGATGGTAAAATCAGATCTTCAAAAAGATATTGTGCCCAATAATATACTCATGATCGGTACTACTGGTGTGGGTAAAACAGAAATAGCCCGAAGGTTGGCCAAAATTGCAAATGCCCCTTTTACTAAAGTAGAAGCTTCCAAATTTACAGAAGTAGGATATGTAGGTAGGGATGTAGAAAGTATGGTCAGGGACCTGGTGGAGCAATCTGTTAACTTAGTTAAATCTACTAAAAATGAAGAGGTTAAAGAAAAAGCTGCTATTATAGTAGAAGATGTAATTTTGGACATCCTTATTCCTCCAGTCAAAAGCCCTTCTTTTACTGGGTCCAATGCACAAGGAAATTTTAATCCTGACAGTGCATCAGAACAGGAACTGAATGAAAAAACACGGGAGAAATTCCGTGACAAATTGAAAAATGGTGAACTGGAAGACAGAAAAATCGAAATTAATGTAAAGCAGTCTTCACCACTTGGAGTAGGAATGATCGGTAATGGTATGATGGATGATGCCAGCATGGCAGGTCTTCAGGATATGATCAGTGGCATGATGCCAAAGAAAACTAAGAAAAGAAAGCTTTCCATAGCAGAAGCCCGTAAAGTTTTAATGGAAGAAGAAGCTTCCAAACTTATCGATTTTGATGAAGTAAAAGAGGAGGCAATTCGGTTAGCGGAAAACAACGGAATAATTTTCATAGATGAAATCGATAAGATTGCCAAAAGCGGTAAAGGTGGAGGCGGTGGACCTGATGTGAGTAGAGAAGGTGTACAACGTGATCTTTTGCCAATAGTAGAAGGAAGCTCTGTAAATACCAAGTATGGTATCATCAATACGGACCATATTCTTTTCATAGCAGCAGGTGCTTTTCATGTAAGCAAGCCATCAGATCTGATACCCGAACTTCAAGGTAGGTTTCCCATCAGAGTGGAGTTAAGCAGCCTTACTGAGGAAGATTTCTACAGAATCCTGAAAGAACCAAAAAATGCCCTATCTAAGCAATATATAGCACTTTTTGAAGCGGAAGAGGTATATCTGGAATATACAGATGAAGCATTGCTCGAAATCGCCAAGCTTGCTTTCCAAATCAACGAAGAGGTAGAAAATATCGGTGCCAGAAGACTACAGACAGTTATGGTTCACCTACTAAATGATTTCTTGTTTGATGTACCTGATACTATCCAGGCTAATTCCAAAATCATGATCACCAAAGAAATGGTGTCAGAAAGGTTGAGCACACTGGTTAAAAACAGAGATCTTTCACAATATATACTTTAATCTTATAAGAGTACCGAGGTAATAATCTTATAGGCATACGGGATTTAATATTATATACATGTAACAGCTCGGGTAACTATCCGGGCTGTTTGTTTTTTAAGGACATTATAAAATATATCAAAAATGAAAAATAGCTTATATATCATCACAGGAAGTAGTAAAGGTTTGGGAAAGGGCTTAGTTCATTCACTTTTAAAAAATGACCAAAACAGGATAATGGGCATATCCAGATCTGGACTTGGTTTGATGCTGGATAATTATATAGATTTGCTGATAGATTTATCAGATACGGATGCTCTAGTGGACCAACTTGAGAATATTTTTCCCTATGAAGATTATGAAAGGATAGTATTAATCAATAATGCTGGCTGGATAGGGGAGATTGGGCCTTTGGGAAGGTTAGACCCTAAAGGAATAGCAGATCTTCATGCTATCAATGTCGTAGCCCCTGCTGTCTTAATGAATGCTTATATCCAAAGGTATCAAAAACATCCAGCAGAAAAGCTGATCATCAATATAAGCTCTGGTGCTGCAGTAAAGAATATAGATGGATGGTCAGGTTATAGCAGTTCCAAAGCGGCACTAAACCGAATGACTGAAATTGCCCAGGAGGAAAGTAATCTGAATAAATACGATATAAAGTATTTTGCGCTGTCTCCGGGAATCATAGATTCACCTATGCAGGAAGCTATCAGATCGGCCAGTCATGATGATTTCAGTAATGTAGAGACATTTAGAAATTATAAAAACACTCAGCAGCTTAGCAGTCCAGAAGAGGTATCAGAAAAAATCATCTACCTAATAAATAATGCTAAAAGCTTCGAAGAAGTGCTTCAAGATGTCCGTAAGTTTTGATTTTTCTTTTTTGGGTAATCGTAATACCATTTCTTAGCGTTTTGAGCATTGATTTCTGACCATTTGTTTACTTCAAATTTAAACCCAAATTGCCCGGTAGTGGGTAGATTGTCTATTTCTCCTCCCAGCATCCATATTAATTCATTAAACCCTGGATTATGCCCATATATAAATACTGAGTTTATGTTATTTGGAAGCGTCTGGAGATGTTCCATTATTGTATTGGCAGAAGCATGAAATAAAGACTCGTGCTGCTCAATTTTTTCTTTATTTATTCCTAAAATATCTAAGGTGATAAAAGCAGTATCCCTAGCCCTTTTTGCATCGGAAGTCAATACCAAATCAGGTTTTATCGATAAGTCTAGAAGCCTCTCCGCCATCTCTTTTGAGTTTCTTAAACCTCTGGGCGCTAGTGGTCTATTGTGGTCCGAAAGGTATGGGTCGTCCCAAGAAGATTTCCCATGACGACAGATTAAAATTTTTTTCATATAATTTTTTTATAGTTAAATTTTTCTCTTACTTTAAGGCTTATATTACATTAATTATTCGTTTAACCACATACCACTTATTACATTATGCTTACTGGAACAATTAAATTTTACAATGATTCAAAGGGATTTGGCTTCATAATCGATGATCAGTCTCAAAGTGATGTTTTCGTTCATGCCACTGGATTGGTAGATAAAGTTGCTCAAAATGACAAGGTATGCTTTGATCTGAAAGAAGGCAAAAAGGGCCCAAATGCTATCAATGTTAAGAAAGTTTAATATTTTTTTATCTTGAAAGCTGGAAAAAAAGGGAGCCTTACCAGGGTTCCTTTTTTTTGTTTCCCTATTTATATCTTTAAGTAAAGAAATATAAGGAATTACTTCGGATAGATGAAATTTTATTTTTTTTTAAGTATTTCCAGAGGATGATATCACAATAATAGTAATAATAAGTAGATGAATTAAATAATCAATTTCATATGTTTAATGATATCAGATAAACATCTATTCTTTTTTTCCGAGTAAATTGATCCTAAAAAAATATACTATAATGTCTATCTCAAAATAGGCAGAACCGCCAAATCTTGTAAGATGAGTTAAAAAACTGAAGACTTTAAAATATCCTGTACTTTATTCCAATATTCAACCCAACACTATTAAAGAATGAAGTGCTGGTCAGTTCATCAGCAGGAGCATTTTCATTAAGGTTTGGATTGGTCCTGGGATTATTACTGGTAGGGGTAAGCTCATTCACATAGTTTGTTTCTAGATTATAGAGATTTAACTGGTTTATAGCATCATTTCCATTTATGCTGAACGAGGTGACTTTACCACTTTGACGTCTTAATGCCAAGTGTATGGCCTCAACTTCTGTAAACAGGTATATCCGATCGTACACTCGATATTGTGCACCCATTGTACCTGAAAATCCGACACCAAATCTACCTTTTATTTCCTCTGTGTGAGTAGAGGAAGCTTGATTGTTTGAGAAAATACCTGGTATATCAAATTGCATGGTAGTCACTCCTCCCAGCGGAAGAACCAATCCCAATCTAGAGTAAGCACTTAAATCCATATCTCTATTTGTAGAGAAAATTATGGCAGGATTCAAACGTGCTTGTCGGGTTTCCCCAGTAATATTTGCTACCTGATCGTTTATTTGAGCTTCGGTTTGTGTGCTTTTATTACCGATAAGATAATTAAAGCCAATATCAGCTCCGACATAATTATTGATCATATACCCAGCTCTTACAGTAAGGGGGATACCACCACCCATTTCGCTGTTAGCGTTTTTAATATTTGATATATTGCCATTCGTTCCGAAGATGGTAATTTCCCCTGCTTGAGTAGTGGAGGTAGGGAACGAATATCCTCCACCTATTTGAAAAAATGCATGCTGAGCAAATCCACCTATACTGATGAATAAAATAGGAATTAAGGCTATTAATTTTAATTTCATGATAAGCAATAGTTTAATAAAATGCCAAGCTATATAATAAATGCTATAAACAATTATATTAAACCAATAATTTTCCCTAAAATTTTAATTGTAATGGTGGGTCCATTCACATTAGACGGAAAATCATTCACTTAGAGAAATCATATACTATATCAATGGCAGGATCAGTAGACATTCCGCCAGGATTTAATCCAGGCTCATTTTCTGGAATATCTATTCCTAAATTTTCAAAATACTCTACCCAAATACCAAATGGCTCAAGCGTATCAGGATCATTAAAAGTCATAGGATAAATCTGAAAAACTGGTGTATCACTATTTGCTTTTTGCAAGGATAAATGTATCAGTTCTGAGCAGTAGTAAGCATCATTTCCCAAGTCAAAGTAGGCATCATAGGGTTTTCCGATTAAAGAAGAAGCATGTTCCAGGGCATCTGGTATAAGATGTTTAAATTGAGACTTAAGTCGGCCCACAATAATTCTGGGGTTTCCTTCCTCATCGTGATGTCTATTTAGAAAATCATCAATTGGTGTTTTGCTTACCCCAGCGGAAACAGCCTCTAATACATACCACTGACGATTTTCTTTAATTAGTATTCCGTTATGTGAAAAATCCCTTCCTTCATAGCCAGCGGTGACTTTTCTAATGGCCTCGCAGAAATCTCCACAGTCGCCATCCTGAAACAGAATATCACCCTCCTGCCATTTATAATCAGATCCTTCGGCGCATGCAGAAAGGCCAATCATACTAACGATGAGTAATTGTATAAGACGCACCTTCATACCTATATGGCCAGAAAGAAAAAAAGCAGAGATACTGCCAGTACCAGTGTCATCTTTTTTGCTTTTTCTTTGATATCTTCTTTTATTTTCCTTTTCCGCATTACCAGCACGGCGATGCTCATGGCAAACAACTGAGCAGCCAGACCTATACCGTTCACTACTGTAATGATACCTGTAGCTACAAATGGGCTATAATTTTGGTATAAAACTACCAGACAAAGGATAATCCCTATTAGCCCTATGATGAAGGATCTCTGTAGTAAAGTACCCTCGTCTTTATCAAAATATTTCATGAATTTATGATATTACTCGTGAGGTCTTGGTTAAGATTTTAAAATTTTGGATTTTCTTTCTTCAAAGTAAGATGTGATTTGGGCAAGATTCATGGCATTTAAGGTCATTTCCTTAGTCAGCCCTCCTTTTCTCCCTATTAATACGCCATACTTCATATGTCCAAAATCTACTTTGTCATGCGCATCAGGATTGATAGATAGCATTACCCCCTGAGAAATGGCATAGTGAACCCATCTCCAGTCGAGATCCAACCTCCATGGGTTAGCATTGATTTCGATAATCACATTATTTTTGGCGCAAGCATCTATGATAACTTTATGGTCTATTGGATAACCATCGCGTCTAAGTAAAAGCCTTCCGGTAGGATGTCCAAGTATAGTAGTATATGGATTTTCTATCGCTCTTATAAGTCTAGCAGTAGCCTTTTTCCTATCCATATTTAATATACTATGAATGGAAGACACAATGAAATCAAAGCTGGCTAGGACATCATCCGGATAATCCAGACTTCCATCTCCCAAAATATCACTTTCTATTCCAGAGAAGATTCTAAAGGGTGCCATTTCTTTGTTTAAATCAGCAATCTCCAACTGCTGCTTTGCTACCTTATTGACGTCTAATCCACCTGCGTAAATAGCTGTACGGCTATGATCGGATATACCAAGGTATTCATATCCTAATGACTGGCAATACTCTGCCATAGCTCTAAGTGTATGTTTACCATCACTGTAAGTACTATGGTTATGCAGTACACCCTTTAGGTCGCTATCTACCAAAAGATTAGGTAGCTTGTATTCTCTGGCTAGGTCAATTTCAAAATATCCTTCCCGAAGTTCTGGAGAAATATATTGTAGACCAGCTTCTTCATAAGCTTCTTCCTGTGAAGTAAATGATTTGCTACGAAAAATATTGGCCAATGGAACCTGGTCTTTGACCAAAGCATGTAAATGCACCTTACTGGATGTACGGACCAATAATTCATTGATGAATTTATCTTCTTCTACAATGTAAAAAACCAGATTTACTTCTGGGTTTTCTAATTTCCCTCTCCAAGTATAGGGTGATGAAATTTTCTTGTTGTTGATTAAATAAGGCTCATTATTTAATTGATCAATAGCTGATGAAATGTCGTTGCTTTTTACCAGCCATTCTACCGTTTCTAGAATTTCAGCATTTCTTGCAAAGTCACCAACTGCCTCGACATTGCCTTTGCCAAAATGAGTTTCCAGCTTACTTTTTAAATCCCATAATGCAATATCCACTTGCCCGTAAAGCCATTTGCCTTTATTGGCATCACGGAAGTTTAAGGAAGCTATGATGGTATCTTGGGTTTTAGAACCAAATCCTTTAATAGCAGCTACTTGGCCTGATTGGCATGCTTCTAGAAGTTCGTGGGTGGAAGTGATTCCCAATTCCTGCCAGAGGGTTCTTATTTTTTTGGGTCCAAGCCCTTTTATTTCCATCACTTCAAGAAGGCCCTCTGGAGTTTGAGCGATAAGATCATCTAGATAAGGGAAGGAACCGGTGTCTAAGAGGGCATTTAACACTTCGGCTATGCTCTTTCCGATACCACTGATGTTTTGAAATACAGTTCTATCTGTATCTTCCAAAATAATATCTCCTCGATCGATGGTGTTCAAAGCCGATTGGTAGCTTCTTATTTTAAAAGGATTGGCTTCATGAAGCTCCATAAGCTTTATGGCCAGCTTCAGTTTTTTAATGATACTTTTATTGTCCAAAACAAATTAGTTTTCAAAGTCAGAAAGGACAAATGTCCACATTTTAACTTTCATAATAAAATCCTAACCTGTATCTTAAAGGACTATTAGACTCTAAATGTTTATAAAATGAATTATTGGTTGGTAAAGACAGAACCTGGTACATATGGATGGGATGACCTTCTAGCTAAGGGGGAAGACGTATGGGATGGAGTAAGAAATTTTCAAGCACGTAACAATCTGAATAATATGTCGGTAGGTGATGCCGTTTATATTTACCATAGCGGAAAAAAAAGAGAAATAGTAGGAATAGCTCAGGTAGTTTCAGGTCCATTTGAGGATCCTACTGATAAAGAGAGCAAAGGATGGGTATCTGTATCTCTAAAAGCAGACCGGAAACTTCCCAGGCCCGTAAGTCTCGAGGAGATCAAAGACCATGATGGTTTACAGGAAATGGCTTTGATCAAACAGTCTCGGCTATCTGTAATGCCCCTTACCAAAAATGAATTTGAAGCTATTTTAAAAATAGCCACAGCATGAAAAATATTATACTTCTGTATGCATTTATTGTATTGATTCCAATATCTTCTTTCTCCCAAATCCAGTTTGTGCAGCGAGTAGAACAGCCGGCTAAACAGACCGAGGATAATTATATCATAATGCCCTATAAAGGTGGATTGCTTGCTTTTCGTTCTATGTCTGATAGAGGGAGTTATATTAAAAGAAAATTTCAATATTTTCTTACTGACCAGCAATTAGAGGCAAAAGAGCCAAATGAATTTGATCTTCCGGATTCTTACGACATGGTTGGCTATGATATTGATGATGAGAAGCTTTATTTTTTATTGAAAAAAACAAGTTTTACCAAAGATCAGATCATTTTTGAGGTAGATTTAGAGAGTGGGGATGTAAGCTCATATAAAATCAGTTCGGCTTTGGCTGCAGAACTTCAGGAATTTTTTATTATAGATCGTAAAGCGGTGCTAATGGGCACGATGGAAAGCCGACCTGTAATCCAGATTTATGATATCAGTCTGGATAATGTGATCACCCTTCAGGGAATCTACGCAAATGATTCGAAGATCATTCAGATGAGAAAAGATTATGAACTGGCTGTTTTTGACGTTGTCATGAGCAAAAGGGATTTTTATAAAAACAAAATTATCTCCATCCTCACTTTTGATATAGAAGGAAACAAACTTAGAGAAGTCAAAATAGATCAACTGGATGATCCCCGGATGGAATTAATCGAAGGAGTGCTTACTCCACCAAACCAATATCGGCAGGCGATGGTAGGACCTTTTGGTTTGCGTAGAAAAGAAGCTTTTCAGGGTTTTTATATTTCTACTATAAATGAATTTGGAGAATATAATAATTCCTACTTCACGTTAGAAGACCTGCCCAATTTCTATAATTATCTTCCGGAGAGACCTAGAAAAAGAAAACTCAGAGCCTTAGAAAAATCCATCGAAAAAGAAAAAAGATTAACTATTCCCAATGTGTTGACCACGAGGGAGGTAATTACAGTAGGTGATTACTTTCTAGTCTATAACGATTACTTGTCTCCCTCATCATCCAGGTATTCAAATAGGGATGGTATGTATAATAGTGGATATTACTATAATTCACCGATGCAGAGAAGGATGTCCCCTATGTATTATGGGATGTGGCCAGGTATGGGCCCCCTGCCATCCAATCAAAATTACAGGCATTTCAGGTACTTGGCAGCTCAGTTCTTGCTCTTGGATAATAGAGGCAACATAGTCTGGGATAATTCCTTATCCCTTCAAAATAGCGTTCTTCCACATGAGGGCAAATTTGGTGAAGTGAGCTTTGATGGGACGGATCTTTATTATATGTATTTAGATAAGGTTGAACTCAGATTAAGTCATCTTAGCGATGGGGAAGTGGTATTGGAAAATGAAAGTTTTCCTATAGAACTTATTAATGAAAACGAAAGGATCCGCGATACATATGAGAATAGCTTATCACTCATGTGGTGGTATGATCGATATTTCCTGCTATCAGGTAAACAGCGGGTAAGATTTCTAACCGAATCAGGAAAAGAAGATAGCAAGGATGTATTCTTTATTACAAAGATTAGAGTGGATTAGGGGGGTAGTTACTAGTGGGGTTAGTTAATTAGTAGATTAGGTTACTAGTTGATTTATCCGTGATTAGATTATTAGTTTATTTTGGATTGTAAGGTAGTTTTAGGGTATCGATTTTCAGTATTCAAGAAACTATTCTATAATGTATGAAAATCAGAATCCCACTTCCCTCTCCATACTTTTCATCATCAGTCGTCTGATAAATTCATCATCGGTAGCATTTCTTTTTTATTAAAACTTCTGCCACTGACATTTATTTTTATCTTTGCATACAAATCATTCCCATGAACAAAAGACTCGTCTTAGATCAAAAGCAGATTGACATCACGCTCAGAAGATTCTGCCACCAGCTTATTGAAAATCATGATGATTTTGATAATACGGTACTATTGGGACTTCAGCCTAGAGGTCCGGTGGTCTTGGACCGTTTGGTGGAACTGATCGAAGAGATTAAAGGAATAAAAGTCCCTTATGGATATCTGGATGCCACATTTCATAGGGATGATTTCCGTAGGCGAGAATTTCCCCTTAAAGCCAATGAAACCAAAATTGATTTTTTAATAGAAGGGAAAAAAGTAATACTGGTAGATGATGTGCTGTATAAAGGCAGGTCAGTACGGGCTGCTATGGATGCCATGATTGCCTTCGGAAGACCTCAGAAAGTAGAACTGATGGTGCTTATAGATAGAAAATATACAAGAGATTACCCTATCAAACCTGACTATTTTGGCAGGCAGGTCAATACTTTGGAAAGCCAATACGTAAGTGTAGAATGGGCTATAAAAGGTTTTGAGCAAGATGCTATTTGGATCACAGAAAAAGTAAAAAGCTAAAAATGTCACAGCTGAGTACCAGACACCTCTTAGGAATCAAAGATATTACAGAACAGGATATCAATATTATCTTTGAAACTGCCAATAATTTTAAAGAAGTATTAAATCGCCCGATCAAAAAAGTCCCCTCTCTTAGGGATATTACTATAGCGAATATTTTTTTTGAAAACTCTACCAGGACGAAGCTTTCGTTTGAACTAGCTGAAAAAAGGCTTTCTGCTGATGTAGTGAACTTCTCCTCGAGCACCAGCTCAGTAAAAAAAGGTGAAACGCTGATAGATACGGTAAATAACATTCTGTCTATGAAGGTGGACATGGTGGTGATGAGGCATAGCAGTCCAGGTGCTGCACATTTTCTCAGCCGTAATATCAAGGCAAATATCGTCAATGCGGGAGATGGTACGCACGAACACCCTACCCAGGCCCTTTTGGATGCTTTTTCTATCAAAGAGAAACTCGGGGATGTAGCTGGAAAAAAAGTAGCGATCATAGGAGATATATTACATTCAAGAGTAGCACTTTCAAATATTTTTTGTCTGCAAAAGCTAGGGGCCGAAGTCATGGTATGTGGACCGGTCACATTATTGCCAAAACATATTGCCAGTCTGGGAGTAAAGGTGGAATATGATGTAAAGAAAGCCCTTCAGTGGTGTGATGTAGCTAATGTGCTGCGGATCCAGCTGGAAAGACAGCAGATAAAATATTTTCCTTCTTTAAGAGAATACTCTCTTTATTATGGCATCAATAGAAAAATGCTGGAGCAATTGGACAAAGAAATAGTCATCATGCATCCCGGCCCGATAAATAGAGGAGTAGAATTAAATTCTGATGTGGCGGACAGTGAGCATTCTATCATTCTACATCAGGTAGAAAATGGAGTAGCGGTAAGAATGGCGGTATTATATTTACTGGCTGGTGTGAGATAGATCCACCTGAATTGAGAGAAATCTGATAGCCATTTAAAACGAAAGTTAATTTTATATATAAATCTTCTTTATTTCATACTTTCCTTATTAAGTCTAGCATATTTATGATTTACTTTGGAAATTATGGTCTATAAAATTTTTATAAATAAAAAAAGTCTGAACTATAAGTCCAGACTTTAAATTGAAGTACTCTTTGATATCTATTAGTCTACTGATATTTGAAAGTCATTGGCAACTCTAGCATCTACCGCATATCCTTTAGGAATAACAGCATCCTTTCCTTTCATAGTAAGGAATAGAATACATACTAAAACCCCTAATAGTATAGCCGCAGTCTGACGATCATCTCCTTCTTCGAATAATCTAGCACCTGTAAGTAATATTTCGGATCCATCTACCGCCTGTACTGATCTGATCTCCACTTCTACAAATCCTTCTTTACCTAATCCTTTTGCTTTTTGAACTCTAACTACCTGACCTCTGGCCAAGGAACCACGTTTAACTACAGTAGTACCATCAACTTTGATATCTTGTCTTACAAAGAAATCCATAGTTTGGCCAGCTACAAGGGTAGCTGAATTTATTTCATTTGCATTTTCCAGTGGTATTACTGTTCCGGAAGGGATTGTAACATTTACATTTTCCTTAGTTCTAAAGGACATTGAAAGTACAGATAGGATCATTAAAAAAGAGAAAATCCTAAGTGATTTTGATTTGTAAATAATTTGTATCATACGAATTGTTTAAAAGATTAAAATTTTTATTTATTGAAAGAGTACATTAATTTTCTTTTTAATTGAGATTCTTTTGCCATATTGTAGCGGTCTGCGGATTTAATCCCACCAGTAATATTCCCTAAATAGAAGGACATAGAAAAAATTCCTGTTAATACTCCAACCCCATAATTTCCTGTATTGAAACTCGTGTAAGTAGCATAGGCCAACAGTCCGTTTAATACAAGCGAAGAGACTGCAGTAGTTTTATGTCCAGTATAAAAATAACCACCTCCAGGAATGATACTGGCTATCCCTGCTGTGGCTCTTTTTTTTCTCTTAAAGGTTGATAATTCTGTCACTATCTTTTGATTATGAATAGCATATTCAGAATAGAT
>DATHVH010000268.1:0-3175 GCA_035461405.1 Anditalea sp. | reverse complement strand
CTAAAGCCAATTATTTTAAGCACAACCTGGACCACTAGCTGAAGCTAGTGGAAATTGGGACATGCTTAAAAAAACCGAATTCGATCCTTCTCTGTGTATGGTTTACAATCCCAATTTCCCAATCCTTTAGGTAGGGGTAGTCAAAAGCTTCACCAATATCCTGCTTATGCCGAAATAGAGGCACTTTCTTATACCTAAATTAGATATATTATGCATCTGTGCGAACCAGGATATGAAGTTAGGCTGGGTGGAATTTGTATTTCAGTGCTATACTTCTTTCCTGTTTAATCATATATCCTACCTTCGTATTTTTTCTAAAACTTTAAGTATAAATACGTAACTTTAGAGCTCAATCGTAACTTATGGGTTCTGAAAAACGGGATTTTGGTGCAAAAAGATTTGAGCGTCTAGGGCTTAGGTATATCCTGGCACTTTCTGCCATTGCTACCACGATCATCATCAGTCAGGTCATACTGCAGTTTAACATCTCACAGCAGGAGGATGATTCCGTAGAAGTAAATCTCTCCGGCAGGCAGCGTATGCTTAGCCAGCGTATCAGTAAGTCTGCCGTATTGATAGGTGGACTGCATGGTAACGCGCGTCCACAATATTTAGCTGAACTGAAACTTAGCCTTGCTGAATGGGAGCAGGCACATATGGCACTTCAACATGGAAAGCTTCAGTTGGGTGTATCTGGAGATAATAGCCCTACTATCAGAAGTATGTTTAGCCAAATTGAACCCTATTTTACCGAAATGGTAGCTGGTGCCAATGATTTAATCAGAATAGCAGAAGAAGGGAATTCAGAAGAAAATCTACACGAAGCCATCAATAGGATCCTGGCTCATGAAAGTCAGTTTTTGGCAGGGATGGACAGGATAGTTTTTCAATATGATGCTGAGGCCCAGACTAAAATTAACAGGCTCCGGCAGACGGAAATAGCTTTGCTGTCTCTGGCCCTGTTTTTAATTTTTCTGGAAGTGAGATTTATTTTTATTCCGTCTGCTAAAATGGTGAAACAGACTACTCAGCATCTCCATGACGAAGAGGCCAAAGCCAAAAAAATGGCGTTGGAAATAAGTGCTCTTTATGAATCATTGGAACAGTCATTCCAGAATCTCGCCGAAAAAGAAGTTGAGTTGGGAGAGTTTACAGTATTTGCCCGATGTGATCCCCATGGCGGGTTTCATTATTTTTCAGAGAAATTTACCGAGATAATGGAATTCGGTAATGACCTACCGGTGAATTTTTTCGAATGGATGACTGAGCAGGGATATGACTCCAAATATATTGAGAACATTAGGAACATGGTCCATAGGGGAAATACCTGGAACGGAGATTTAAAGTTAACCAACATAGAAGGGGATTTTATCTGGATCAAACTTCACCTTATACCTGTACTGGATGAAGACCAAAAAGTGGAAAATCTCATGTTGGTCAGTGTAGATGAATCTGAGATCATAGAGGCCCAGTATAAATCTCAGGAGCTGCATGAGGAAAGGATGGAAAAAAAGCTCAAAGAACAGCAATATAGGTCCGCCCTCATACTGGAAGGTCAGGAAGAAGAAAGGCGCAGGATATCCAGGGACATGCATGACGGCATAGGCCAGTATCTTACTGCACTGAAATATAATCTGGAAGGTATATCCGCAATCAAGTCTGAAAAAGAAAGACTGGATAATTCAAAAAAGCTATTGCAGGACATCATCAAAGAAGTGAGGAGAATTTCGTTCAACCTTACCCCTGTGGCCCTATCAGATTATGGGATAGTTTCGGTTTTGAATAAATTCAGTGAGGAAATGAGTAAAATATCTAAGATTCCGGTTTCCTTTGAGAATAGTACAGGCTTTCAGGCAAGGCTGGAACCAAAGACGGAAAATAACCTCTACCGCATTGTGCAGGAAGGGGTGAACAATGCCATCAAATATTCAGAAGCTACTGAGATCAAAATTATGCTATCCCATAATGAACAGTTTCTGCATTTGGAAATCAGGGATGATGGTAAGGGCTTTGATTATGAAACCCTGGACAAGCAAGGATATTTTACGGCTACAGGACATGGTATATTTAACATTAAAGAAAGAGTGAATTTCATTCATGGAGCTGTATATGTAGATACGGCCCCAGGCCAAGGCACAGCCATAAAAATAGATTTACCAATAGACACATAAACCCAATAAGAAAAAATGGAAGGTATAAAAGTAGTGCTGGCGGATGACCATGTAGTGGTCAGGAATGGCATCAAGATGCTGCTGGAAAGTGCTGGAGAAATACAGGTAATAGGTGAAGCATCCAATGGACAGGAGGCGCTGGAAGTGGTAAGGCAACTCCACCCGGATGTACTCATCATCGATATCAGGATGCCGGTCATGAATGGATTGGAAGCTACCAGCAAGTTAGGGGCCTACTCGGACAGAACCAAGGCGCTGATCCTCTCCATGCACAATGATGAGGAATATGTCCTGCAGGCTATGGAGTCTGGAGCTTCTGGGTATCTTCTGAAAGATACCAGTAAAGAGGAGTTTATAAAAGCGATTCACAGTGTCAATCAGGGAGGAAAATATTTCAGTGGAGACATTAGCAATATATTGGTCAATTCTTATTTAAATGTAAAAAGTAATAAGCAAAGCAAATCTTCCGAGGCTGGCAAAAACTATGACCTCACCAAAAGGGAAAAGGAAATCCTAAAACTGATCACCAAAGGAATAAACAACAAAGACATAGCAGATCAGCTGGGCAAAAGTGTCCGTACCATAGAAACCCACCGGTTTAATATCATGAAAAAACTGAATGTCAACAATGTGGTCGAGCTGATTAAGAAAGTGGAGGAGGAGTCGATTCTTTGATCTGGGATCACGGGTATGTAAGATGAAAATTACCTGGAATTACCAGAGATGGTTGTCTTAGTTGTCATGTCCACTGCGTGGGACTGTTGTCATTGTTGTCATAGGGTGCTCAAAATATAGTTGAGTTTCCAATGCCAATTTACAGCCCTAAATTTCAGTCCGACTAAAAACCCAATCCTATTCAATTGCTACGTCCCTTCTTCGGTCTTAGGTCTCCCGTCTTCCATCCTTTTTTTTCAATCATCTAGCATCAATCAAATCTCCTTCACCTCACCCACCAGCTTCTGAAGGGAATCTTTGGCGTCACCGAAGAGCATGCTTGTCTTGGG
>DATHVH010000267.1:0-2944 GCA_035461405.1 Anditalea sp. | reverse complement strand
AGGCGGAAGATGTACTGCTATTAAGCGATGACCCTAATGACATACTGGATCAGATCATATAGATGGAATACTTAGCCCATATGCCTGATCCAGACCCAATGGATGATGATTTCTGGTATTAATGAAAACTCTTATATAGTGATATGAAAAATCCACTTATAATAATATTTATGGTCTTCACTACAAGCGTGATGGCTCAACAGAGACGGCCCTCTGACCGACAGGAAAGGTCATTTGATAATGAAAAATTGGAATCAGCACGTATTGCATTTATCACCAACCGATTAAGTCTTACCCCTACTCAAGCCGAGAAATTTTGGCCTCTCTATAATCAGAATTGGCAAAAGCGAAGCGAATTAATGAGGGAAATGACTAAAATAAATAGGACTGAAACAGAAGAGTTGTCTGATCAAAGGGCTACTGACCTTATCAACAGAAAACTGGAAATCCAGCAAAACCTTTTGGACATAGAAAAATCTTTTATGCGTGAGATACTCCAAGTGATATCCCCCGCACAAGCATTACAGCTTGGAGGAGTCAATCGTGATTTCACCCGGCAGCTTTACAGGATGCGGGGGGAGTCTAGGAGCGGAAGGCACAATAATTGATTATCTTTTATCAGTACAAATACAGTTTAACGATAATATAAGGAGCATCTTAAAAAATGCTCCTTTTATTTTTAAGATCAGATTTAAGATATCTTATTAATTACTGTTCCCATACTATTTTTTATTAATTTGCATACATGCAGCAGCACCTGACGCTATTAGAGCTTAATAATAAAATTAAATCCACTCTTTCAGATAATCTTTCTCCTACCTATTGGGTAGTAGCAGAAATAAGCGATTTAAAAGGTTCTCCTAAAGGGCATGCCTACCTGGAACTCGTAGAAAAAACAGGCTCATACATCACAGCAAAGCTTAGAGCAAATATTTGGACCTATTCCTATAGAACCATTGCCAGTCGGTTTCAGACTATGACCGGCCAGTCATTGCAAAACGGAATGAAGATCCTGGCCATGGTCAGCGTACAATTCCATGAGATATATGGATTGAGCCTGAATATTCAGGAAATAGACCCTAATTTCACATTAGGTGAAAGAGCAAGAAAGAAACAAGAGGTAATCGATAAGCTGGTAAAAGCTGGTCTTATGGAGATGAACAAGCAATATCCACTCCCCACTGTTCCCCAAAGTGTGGCGATAATTAGCTCCTCCACGGCTGCCGGCTTTGGTGATTTTATAGATCAGTTAAAAAACAACAAATTAAAATATGCCATCCATTGGGAGTTGTTTCCTGCAGTGATGCAGGGAAATGAAGCTGTACCCTCCATCATTCAGGCACTTCATAAAATTTCTGAATCTTCTACACCCTTCCAGTTGGTGGCTATTATAAGAGGCGGCGGAGCTCAATTGGATATGGACTGCTATGACGATTATGAACTCGCAAAAGCCATTGCCCAATTCAGAATTCCGGTAATCACGGGTATCGGACATGAACGTGATGAGTGTGTGGCGGATCTAGTAGCGCATACAAAAATAAAGACCCCCACAGCCGTAGCGGAGTTTATCCTTTCAGGATTTAGGGATTTTGAAGACAAGCTCAACTTGCATTTAAAAAGAATAGAAAGATCAGTTGGTTTCCTTCTTCAAAAAGAGCAAAAAGGGTTGCGAGACAAAGAACATTTATTGATCAGCTTATTTAAAAGCAATCTAACTCAGGCCAGTGACCAATTGAATAATTTTAAAAGAAGGATTAATTCGGAATCAATTAACTTTATTAAGTTACACCAAACAGGATTGGAAAACCTATCCGGAAGAGTCAAGCGACAAAGTAAAACTTTGATAAAAAATGAAAATTCGAAAATCAATAGTCTGGAAAAAGATATACACAGGCTAAACCCTCAATTCTTCTTTGCCAGAGGATATACAAGATCAGAAATAGACGGGAAACCCATACATTTGAGACCTGCCCAAAAAGGGGAAATAATGATCACCTATTCACTGAATCAAAAATTAGAAAGTAATATAGCATCTATAGAAAATAATGAAAGATAACCTTACTTACGATACTGCTTTAGCTCGAATAGAAGAAATCGTCACCCATTTAGAAGACGAAAACAAAAGTATAGACGAGCTATCCTCTTTGGTAAAAGAAGCCAGCGAGCTGGTTCAATACTGCAAGCAAAGGCTAAAAATGACAGAAGAAGATATTCTCAAAGCTTTTGGTGAAGAATAATCTGGCTACCTGATGTTTTTCTGTACGTTCCGTTCTTGTCAGTTATTTACATTGCACGAAAAATCTTCTGGTGTCCAAATAATGCTTAGGTTTTTTAACTTATCATATTTGATATCTTCCGAACTTAAAGTCCCTATCTCTTCTCCCCCACAATTATACACGGTTGGATAAGGGGACGCACAATTTGGGCAACAATTTTGAACAAAAAACACAGTTTGTGACCTGTACCTGGCTTGTGAGATAAAGTAAAATTGAAGGAAATACTGATTACCAGTCTCTAAGCCTCTAATTTTATCTGCTAACCAAGGGAGATTTTCCGTAGGATTTTGGACATCACAAGCAATATCAGGTCCGAGCTCTTCATAGCAGGAAGTAGTAATAAGTAATAAAATGGCACTTATAAGGAATCGACTTTTCATAATGCATACATATAATATTACTCCTAGACGAAGAAATTTATAGAAAAGTCTTATTCAAAAAAAACTCTCTGCTTTTATATTATTCTTGCTCCTTATACCATTCTGAATAGCGGGGATAGTTTTCTGCAGTCCTTTTTATTACTGCTTTCATATGGTCACCGGTATCTTTTACTTTCTTAGCGGGCATACCTGCATATATGCTATCAGCCTCCACAATAGTATTAGCAAGGACCACCGCACCAGCGGCTATTACTGCCCCACTGTGTACTATAGCACCATCCATGACTA
>DATHVH010000266.1:0-2365 GCA_035461405.1 Anditalea sp. | reverse complement strand
GTGGCAAAAGCTATTAATATCCCATTTACTGTAGGTGGAGGTATAAGCACTATTGAAGATGTGAAGGCTCTTTTAATTGCAGGGGCCGATAAGATAAGTATTAATTCTGCGGCTGTCAAAAATCCCGGAATTATTGATGAGATGGCTGCTGAGTTTGGAAGTCAGTGTATAGTGGTAGCGATAGATACTAAAAATATTGATGGTATAGATTTCGTCCATACCCATGGGGGGCGTAAACCAACCATTCTAAGAACCCAGGAATGGGCAGCAGAAGTTAGCAGAAGAGGAGCAGGAGAAATTTTACTTACTTCCATGGATAATGATGGTACAAAGAATGGTTTTGCCAATGATATCATCAGTGAACTTTCTTCTATGCTACCTATACCAATTATAGCCTCGGGAGGAGCAGGGAAAATGGCTCATTTTAGTGATACCTTTACTGCCGGTAAAGCAGATGCTGCTTTAGCAGCAAGCATTTTCCACTTTAAAGAGATCAGTATACCGGATCTTAAAAGTTACCTTGGAGAGCAGGGAATAAGTGTTAGGATAAAATAACGATTTGTATATATGCTTTCTTGCCACTAACAAGATAAATGAATTTAATACTTGAATTTTGGGCTTAGTGGGCCGTGGATTGTGGACAATTACCGCAATTAAACCAAGCCCCCTTTGAATTACTGGCAAAGTAGCGGATCATCATAAATAATAATATAAAAACTTAAAAATGAATATAGATTTTGAAAAAGTCAATGGATTAGTACCTGCCATCATTCAGGATGCTGACTCCAATAAAGTACTGATGCTTGGATATATGAACAAGGAGGCGGTAGAGCAGACTTTATCTTCAGGAAAGGTTACCTTTTTTAGCAGAACTAAAAACCGACTTTGGGTGAAAGGAGAGACTTCTGGTAACTTTTTAAATCTGGAATCTATGGAATTAGACTGCGATCAAGATACTCTGCTTGTAAGGGTAAAACCTGTTGGTCCTGTGTGCCATAAAGGAGATGATACGTGCTTCGGGGAAACCAATGATTCCAAAACAGCTTTTATTGACCATTTAAGAGGCATCATCAAAGAAAGAAAAAATAGTCCTTCATCAAAGTCTTATACTTCCTCGCTTTTTGCCAGTGGTATTAATAAAGTAGCCCAAAAAGTAGGAGAGGAGGCAGTTGAAATTGTAATCGAAGCTAAAGACGATAACAAAGATCTTTTTTTAGGAGAAGCTGCCGATCTATTGTTTCACTATCTTATTTTATTGGAAGCCAAAGAAATAGAATTAGATGAGGTAATGGAAGTGCTGATCCAAAGACATCAAAAACAAAAAAAGTGATCCCTTATCAAGGATCACTTTTTATTAATATTAGTAAGCTGGAAATTCTTTTAATAGTCCGTGGAAGCTATCTATCATTTCCCACTGCGGTTCATAGGTTAACAATCTGCCTCCTGGGGCTATCGGTGAACCAGTGATGATATAATCCAGTGCCGCTTTTAGCCTTCTTTCGGTGGGATCTCCCCAATTCTTTGCAGGATCATCTGCGGCAAGCACTTGTACAGGAAACCCATCAAAGTATTCTGCTCGTCCATTTTTGTTTGCTATAGAAAATGTAATGGGTACTAGTTCAACATTATTGTCAAGTAATGTTCTATTGTATCCAGATAATGGAAAAGCACCCACTGGTTTACAGTAAGTATTTGCTCCTATTAATATTACTTCCATATATGGTTCTAATACATTAATGAGGAGTTCACTGGCAGATGCTGAACTTCTGGAAGTAATTACAAATAGCCGTGGAAGATTTAGATTACCTTTTTTCGCAAAAGTAGCTGAACTGTTTTGGTTGGTCTTTTTAGTATTGTGAGTATTGGTGTACATCACATTTCCATCCGCGGCATTTGGAGCCAGATAATTTAAAATTTGACGTGTCACGGCAACCGATCCACCACCATTATACCTTAGGTCTATAATCAACTCGTTTATACCCGCTGTTTGGAAATAATTAAACGATTCATCCACTTCAAAGCTCATGCTATTAGCAGGCTGCGCATTCGGGGACGCTCGGAAACTGTTATAAACCCAATAACCTATTTTTTTACCACCGGTTTCGAAGACAGTATTTAGAAGCACAGAGTTAGATTGATAATCTTTTTTGTCTATCGTTCTAGTAATCTCAGTGCCATCAGGAAGTTTAAATTTAAAAGTATTAATCAAACCTGGGGTATTTGGTCCTATTTGGAAATCATATCCATTATCTGTTTTATACTGAGAGATAGGCTTATTATTTATTTCTAATACTCTCCAGCCTCTTTCCCAGCCATCTTTTCCTGCAGGCGCTTCTTTATACACAAAAAGTAAATATAAATGTTC
>DATHVH010000265.1:0-3717 GCA_035461405.1 Anditalea sp. | reverse complement strand
TACTCTCTGGGAACATCGGTTCCGTATACCAAGATATTTCTGGGTATATATTCTCTGTAGAAATAGGGCTGGACTACCAGCAAGATTAGACTTAGATAAAAGAAAAGGTTAAATCCTGTTTTCAGGGCTTTTCTTGAAGGTGATATTGTGGGATTTCTATAAATCAGAACTAAAGACAATGCCAGCAAAACTATAAACAAGGCGGTAAATAAGTCTACCCAGAGATTAGAAAATTGTAAGTCTATCTGCATTATTTAATGTTTTCCCAAAAATATTTCTCCAATTCATTATTTGCAGAATAGGTAGCTCCCAACCGCTGTTCAGTTTTCACCAGGGGGAGTAGTTTTGTTTTCATTTTGAGCTGCGTTTCTGGGCCTATGGCTTCACCCGTAGCCAGCCGCTGCAGATCCATCAGCGTGGACCAGTCCTGCATGCCGGTGTATTTAATCCTCTCCGTCCATACCGCACCCAGTTCTCTTACAGTTTCCTGCTCATCGGTAGAAGCTTTGCCTTTTTCCACTATGCCCAATACTCGTGACACCAGCTGTTGAAACTGGATTTTGTTATAATCTAATGTACGTACTCTTTGCCCTGCAAGGTCTTTAAATTCCCCCGTGAGCCGTTTTTCTTCTACCCGGATGGGTGGTGGATCGAAACCGGTTTTCTTCACATAAGCTCTAGATTTTTGCTGTACGGTTTTCAGATATTCCAAGGCTTTGTTTTGATACGGAAGTGCTTTTTCCGGCTCAAATAAGCGTAGATGCAATTCGGATTGCCACATCTGCTCCAGTGCCATTTTTAGAAGAGATCTGGTAGATTCTTCATAATAGGTGTTTACTTCTCCATCATCATGGTTGTGAAGGTATTGTTCCATTAAAGCTGACAGTCCATCATCCTCCTTAGGTGAAGCAGTTTTATGCTCGTGTTCATGCTCGTGTTGAAGGTGGTCATGGCCACCCGGCTCATGCTCCCCTTCCTGATCATGGAGATGCATAAAGCTTTCCAGTAGATTTTCCCCTCCATCGGCCATCGGATTGCCGCCGCCGGCACTGCTTTCAAACTCTTCCCCCAAATATTGCCCATACCTCATCCGCAGGAGTTTCTGATCAAAACCTATTTCGTTGGAAGTTTCATTGAAAGTCTTTTTGGGTTTTTTCGGCTTTTCAGCTATCAGCTTCTCGGTATCGATGATGATCTGGCGTTGGCTTCTAAAGTATTCCGGCATCACCTGGATGGCCATAGTAGTCAGTTCCCCTTCGCTCATTTTAGTGGTGTCCTGATATTTGATAAAGTAGGTTTCGGAGCGTGAAAAATTTGATTCGGGCTGTCTGTTATCCAGTGCTGCCCAGTAATAATAAAGCTCATCTCCAGGTTTCATTTCTATTCTATTGAGATCGATTTCTTTATGTAGGGTGCCATTTTTAAAATTCATTTTTTCAAAAGGTAACCTGGTCTCCCTAAACTTCACATTTTCCCCGGATCCCCTCGCTACAGTGGCTACTATATAGGCTTCTGTCACCAAAAAATCATCACTGACTTTGGCTTCCAGTTGAATCTTTTTATCATCTTTTAGGAAATGATAGGTGTAGAGTTCTTCCTGCAGGGGCTCTATTACAGGTGGTCTGTCCTGTATTCCCTCCAATTTATAAAAAGGGGATCTGTAGATTTCTTCCTTCCCATTATATGCTTTGATGGAATAAATCCCTGAGGATACCAGCTTATCAGTTAAGGTAAAAGATCCCGTTTGTTCCTGAAAGTTAATCTCTTGGCCATTGGAATTGACCAAAGATACCCGCAGATTTTCTGCCCTTTCAAAAGATAATGTCCAGGTCAATCGGCTGCCGATGAGCGCGGAAATGTTCAGGTCCCGGGTTTGGCTGGCTTTCATGCCTGTATAAGCGGGAGGTTGTATATTTATTTCTGCTGCTTCTAATCTGGGGGCGTCCTCGTCAACTTCGGTTACTACCGTAGCCATTTCATCATTTTGCGATGGCTGAGGTGTGGGAGTGACCATGGACGGGATCAATGGAACAAAGAAAAATGCCATAAAGGCGATCAATAGTCCTATAGCATAGGGGAATATTCTCTGCTGGACTACCAACGGAGCAGCAATATCCTGCGTGTGTTGAAGGCGTTCGAGTTGCAGCTGTTCGGCTATAGTTAGGGTAGGCTTATTTAATAAACCCAAACTGAATTCCAACTTATCCTCTGTCTTATGCAATACCTGGATGGCATCTGGATACCTGTCCTGAAAAGCCCCAAATAAATAGGCGGAACTTATGAGAGTCAGAAATCCGACACCATATATCACCCATAGTGGCAGTGACACCAAAAGCATCAGCAGGACCACCGTAATGGCCAACAGCATACCTTTAATCAGGGCATTAAGCCTCAATTGCCAGCTGATATTGGATAGGGTGCTATTGATATGGTTCATGTATTGTACTGATGTTATTAATGGATTAACAATTTTTCATTTATTTCATTCCGCTGAATCAGGGTTTAAGTTAATTCTTATGAACTTGGTATAATAACGATATAATTTATTTTAATCATTTTTTTGAAGAACAGCTTACAATGTGATATGATCGGCAAATAAATTTAAATATTTAAAATACAAATAAAATTACATTTTTTCGTCTGTCGAAGGAATTAATTCGTATCTTTATTTAAAGATATTATTATGGATATTGTATCAGATTTTCAGATGGTTTACGAGGTGGATAAAGGGGTTCATATAAAGCGTTTTGACCTTCTTTTACAAAAATCTGGCCTTCAAAAGCAGGTGCTGGCCGGGCTTTTGGGCTTGGATCCCAGGACTATAGATAATTACAGAAAGCAGGATAGACAGTTTGGTGCTTTAGAGGGAGAGCTTCTTTTAAAGCTAGATTATCTTTTTGATTATGGGGCATCGATATTTGATACCAAAGAGGAGTTTTTACTGTATTTGGATACTCCCGGATATGCTTTTGATCAAAGGAAGCCTATATCCTTTTTAAATACCTGCACAGGTGTGGATATCGTCATGCAGGCTCTCCAGAGGATAGCTCATGGGTATGTGGCTTGAGGTAAATGGAGTTGTTTAGGATTACTGCTAAAGAATATGCACAGGAACTTTATGCCCCCGGTTTTGCAGGGAGATGGAATCTGGAAGGGCAGAAGGTGATCTATTCCGCTTCAAGTCGATCATTGGCCTGCTTAGAAAATATAGTTCAGGCAAATAGGAAGATCAAGACAGCTCTTTTTGGTACAATGGTGATCTATGCGCCGGATAATGTTTCAGTCCAACAAGTTAATTTATCCCAACTTCCACCAGATTGGAATCAGACCGTATTTAGTGAAGAATGTAAATTGATCGGGTCTGAATGGTTTAAAAAGAAAGAAGACTTATTGCTTAAGGTTCCGTCCGCCGTCATTCCGGATGAATATAATTATGTAATCAATACTCTCCATCCGCAATTCAAGAAGGTAAAGCTGATTGATGTGTTGCCTTTTTATTTTGATAAGAGGCTTGGGTAGATGAAGAATAACCGATGTCAGCTGTGGTGTCACATCATCACATACCATTTTAACTAAGGACTACCTATTAAATATTAACTTACATTCCCTTTCTCAAAGCCAGAATTCGTTCTAGTATCACCGATATCAGCAATAACGATATAATCCACTCATTCAAATTTCCTCTTCGATCTTGCCTTTCTGTTTCTTCAACTTTAA
>DATHVH010000264.1:0-3768 GCA_035461405.1 Anditalea sp. | reverse complement strand
TCTGATATTGAAGGAGTAAATTATTTTCATAATTATTACAAAAGGTCTGGAAATAGGGGCATCACTTTCTTTTCATTTTTCTTGAGTCAATTTTTTTTGGCTTTACATCTAATATTTAAATACCGGAAAACTAATTCCCTCTTTTATGTAAATACTATTTTACCGTTTGGGGCCATTATAGTAGGAAAAATACTCCGGATTAAAGTGATTACTCATGTTCATGAGTATGAAATCCACCCCATCTCACTGAATAATTTTCTGTTTACTATAGTCAGTGGATACTCTACCGAAGTAGTGACTGTTTCTGAATTTTTAAAAAATAACCCTTTCCTAAAAAAACGAAAGGTGAATGTTATTTATAACTGTGTGTCCCGATCTTTTAAGGAAAAAGCTATAGCAAAAAAACTACCAAATCCTCGTTTCAATTTATTGATGTTAGCATCACTCAGGCCATATAAAGGAATAATGGAATTTCTTAGTCTGAGTAAAATGATGCCGGATTTTACCTTCACATTGGTAGTTAGCGAAAGTCAGAAAGAAGTGGATGATTTTACCTCCAAACATCCTATACCACCAAATCTGCGTATTTATGCCGTTCAAATGGATGTCCATCCATTTTATAAAAAAGCAGATATAGTTTTAAATCTGACCAGACCAAAAGAAACGGTAGAAACATTTGGAATGACCATTCTGGAAGGGATGTACTACGGTCTACCTGCCATAATTCCTCCCGTAGGGGGAATTACTGAGCTGGTGACGGACGGGAGAAATGGGTATCAAATTACCAGTGATAATCTGGAAAAAATAAAAAATGTCATCCTTCATCTGGCAGACAATCCTCAAGAATGGCAAAAATTACATGAAAACTCCTTAATTGTAAGAGAAAAATTTTCCAGAACTGCGTTTAAAGAAAGACTTCTTGATTTGATAAATCCTGAGGGTTTTGAAGATAATAAGCTTAAAGAAAACAAGAGAATAGTGGTGATCAATGCCACCACAGACCTTTATGGATCTAACCGGATACTTTCTCTGGCCTTAAAATCTTTTCCCAAATCCTATATTATAGAATTGTGGCTTCCTGATTTAAAAGGTCCTTTTATTAATTATGTAAAAGAGGAAAATCCAAATATAATTATTAGACAGGTTAACTCATTGCCTATAGTCCAAAGGAAAATGTTTTCTTTTATGGGAACCATTGAATTAACTCAACTTTTACGCGGATTTAAGAAAAATCTTAAGGAGGAACATCTACGAGTTCCTATTGATTTGGTATATATCAATACCCTATCTAATTTTTTTGCTCTTCCCGTGGTGAAAAATCTTCAGATTAAAAGTATAATTCATGTACATGAAATATTGGAATCTCCCACTTACGTAGTACGGTACTTAAATAAATATACTGTAAAATGGGCAGATTCTATCTTGGCAGTATCAGATGCCGTCAAAAATAACCTTCTATTATATACCCCGGAGTTAGCAAATAAGATATCTGTAGTCCACAATGGGATACCGGATATTTTTATTTCTGCTCTACCTTCAAAACAGGAACCGGATGCGCCATGTCTTATAACCTTAATATCCAGAATTAAGCCTGAAAAAGGAATATGGTATTTTTTAGACGCGATAAGACTGATCAAAAACAAAAATATTAAAGTTAGAATTATTGGAGGGCCAGCACCTCACGGTGAAAGATATATTTACCAATTGAAAAAAGATATCAGCGAATTCGACTTTCCCGTAGAGTATAAACCTTTCATGCCTGATGTAAGTGAATTTATTAATGAAACGGACATATTAGTGGTACCATCAATTATGAGAGACTCATTCCCTACCACTGTTTTAGAAGGTATGTCCAGTGGCAAAGCCGTTATTGCTACAGATACAGGGGGGGCCCAAGAGGCTATTGAGCATTTAAAAAGTGGCATTATTATAAGCAATGATGATGTAGACTCTTTTGCTGCCCATTTAGAAATACTTATTAGGGATAAAACGTACCAAAAACAATTGGGTGATGCAGCTAGGGAAAGATTTCTAAAAAATTATACAGAAGTGGTTTACCTGGGAAAAATGCGTAAATATTTTCTTGAGAATGCATAATTTTTTTTACCAACTTCTGGTCTAATTATTGGTGAAATAGCCACTATAAATCAAACTCACGTTGAAAATATCATTTACATTTTATTCCACTCTTTTATTTCTCCTCTTTTTTCATTCGGCATGTGCTCAGGGCGATTTCCAGGCAAATTTTACTGATCTAGAATCATTTGGAGAACCCATGAACTCTAGTACTACTAAGAAGGCATGGAAAAATGAATCAGTTATGCTATTTATCAAGGTAAATGCTGGATCTACGGCTCCTATCAAGGTAAAGATTTCCTCCCCAAGGAAAAATTGGTCGAATGAAATATATCACTTGGCCTATGTCAAGGGAGACCTTTCAGCTGGATATTGTGGACAGGATAAGATAGATGGAGAATTTGCTACACAGATGTTTCCTGATAGAGCCATTCCAGTGAAAGTGAACACTACGTATACACCGGATAGCATTGATCACTATGTGATGGTCAGAATTAAAACAGATCAAAAAATTAAAAGCAAAACTTTTCCGCTTACCATCACCCTGGCACAAGGAGATGCTGTTTCAGAATTAAAGGCTGAAATCCAAGTTCTCGGTAAGATACTGCCTTCCTTATCCCAGCTTGATCTTCATACGGATTTTTGGCAACACCCTAGGTCTGTGGCAGAATATCATGATGTCATTCCCTATTCTGATGAACATATGGACCATTTGGAAAAAAACTTTGACCAATTGGCGGAAATCAATCAAAATAGCATCACGACAAGTGTATTCTGGGATCTTTTCAATACCTCCAAAAAAGATCCAAAACAAATGATGATCCAAACCTCAAAAAAATCGGATGGATCTTATTCGTTTGATTATACCAATTTTGAAAAATATGTAAAGCTAGGAATATCAAAAGGTATCGATAAACAGATTTCAGTGCATAATCTTTTTCCGTGGAATAACTTTCTGTTTTATTATGATGAAGAGAAGGGGGAAGTTGAAGCTATTAGAACCCTCCCCATGACACCAGTATACAAAGAATTTTGGGTCGCATTTTTAGATGATTTTGGACCATATTTAAAAAAGCAAGGATGGCATGACAAAGTAGTTTTTGTAATAGATGAACGAAATGCTAAACAAACTTTGGAAGTTATTAAATTCGTGCATGAAATAGATCCTAATTTTAAAATGGGTTACGCCGGGAGGTTTTATCCAAGCTTGTCCCCACACGTCTATGACTACTCTGTACCTGTAAATGTCGTAATGGAAGATGATGTTATAGAAAGCAGGAAAAAAGCTGGACAAATAACCTCTTTATATACCACATGCTTCGAAAAGCAGCCCAATATGTTATTGATGTCCAATCCCATGGATATTTATTTCATTCTGATGCTGGCTAAAGCAAAGGGATATGACGGCATGTTGCGGTGGGCGTTTAATCTATGGTCTCCACAGATACCCAATAATGCTATTTATACGGACCTTCCCTCTGGAGATGCCCATTTTGTTTATCCTGAAGGTCAGAATTCATTACGATATTTCATTATAAAGGATGCTTTGGAGGAAGTTCAAAAAATGGAAGTGCAAAGACAAAAGCGAAACACCAGAGACATGTTGAAGGCACACCAGCGTTATTATTTACTGAACGTAGAAAGCAGCCGTATGGAAATGATAAAAAGTATGAAAAATCACTTGAATGACTA
>DATHVH010000263.1:0-15465 GCA_035461405.1 Anditalea sp. | reverse complement strand
ACAGAAATCATCCGGTTTTGGAAGGAATATCTATCGATTTTTCTGCTAAATCATGGTTGTATACACTTTATCCAGATTACCCTTCAGAAGGTTCTACTCCCTTATTGATGGGAAAAGCCGTAAATCCAGATAATATAGATGCCATTGATCACCCGGTGGCATGGGTTGGAAAAAATTCTTTCGGGACTAATTTTTTCATGACTACACTGGGACATCCTGAAGATTTCGAAGAAGAAGATTTTCAAAAGTTAATTGTAAATGCAGTCCATTGGCTGCTTTCCAAAGAGAAAGTAAATTTTGCTGGAAAAGCTGATATTGCTGTACCTTATGATACTCACCCTACATCCTCAATGCCATGATCAAAAAAATGTTGTTTTTAGGGATATTATTGGGCATCACCTCCAATATTTCTTCATTGACTTTTGCCAAAGGGTTGTATCCTTATCAAAATGATACGGTAAGGGTTGAAAGATTAGCCGAAGGTCAATGGACTAAAGAAAAAGCCAATAAATGGTATAACGAGCATCGGTGGTTAGTCGGGTGTAATTATATTCCACGGAATGCAATCAATCAGCTAGAGATGTGGCAAGAATCAACTTATGATCCTGAAATAATTAAAATGGAACTTGGCTGGGCCAGTGGCTTAGGTTTTAATACGCTACGGGTTTACCTACATGATATACTTTGGGAGCAGGATTCAATAGGATTTATAAATAGAATTGATAATTTTTTAGACATTTCCGAAGATTATGATATGAAGGTAATGTTTGTTCTCTTGGATGGTGTATGGAATCCTTTACCACTGGAAGGAAAACAACCTGACCCCATACCCCATGTTCATAATTCCGGATGGGTTCAGAGCCCCGGTAAAATTATTTTGGAAGATACTTTGCAGCATTTTAAAATTGAAAGGTATATAAAAGGAGTTATTGGAAAGTTTTCAAATGATAAAAGAATACTGGCATGGGACATATTTAACGAACCTGACAACGAGAATGAATCCAGTTATGCGGATGTGGAATCGAAAGACAAAGCGTCATATTCATTGGGATTATTGAAAAAAGCATATAAATGGGCAAGGGAAGCCCAGCCAGCACAACCATTGACTTCTGCAGTATGGAAAGGAGGATATGCAGATCCTGCTAATCTACAAGCAATGGATGACTTCATGTTAAAAAATTCTGATATTATATCATTTCACCAATATGACGGTCCGGAGCAATTTGAAGAGGTTGTTAATCAGCTGGAAAAATTTGGACGTCCTCTAATGTGCACCGAATATATGGCCAGAGGCAATGGAAGTACATTTACAGATATTCTGCCTATTCTTAAAAAATATAATATAGCCGCATATAACTGGGGATTGGTATCTGGAAAATCTCAGACTATTTACCCCTGGGATTCCTGGGACAATTCATATGTAGAAGAACCTAAAATATGGTTTCATGATATTTATTACCCAACTGGGAAAGCATATAGCAAAGACGAAATATCTTTAATTAAAAATCTTATCAATAATTAACCAATTGATAAAAAAATTCAATGTTCTTATCTGAATAATTCCTTACGAAGATTATTAATTAGTATTAAAGGGTTATAAATGAGGTAAAGGCTTAAGGGTGTCCCTTAGGCTTTTTTTATAACTGTATTTACGTAAGATTAAAGGATTTAACCTTACGTAAAAGCTAAAATTACAAGACATATAGTTTGGTTTTGTATATACTTATCTATGGAGTATACATTTTTTGTGTTTATTCAAGAATTCTGTAATTGATACTTTTAATTATTACATAATAGTTTATTTTAAAGAATTTGAATAAATTTATATATTACTACTTTTAAATCATTTGTATTAAAAATAAACTACCAAATATATTTTTTTAGGTATAGTGAATTGATTTGAATGATTGGTGAATTCTAAATATTTTAAAATAATTACTGATATAAATATCAGTACCCTGAATGGAATCTTTACAAGTTTTTAACTTTTTTAGACGATCTCGATATGGCCGAAAAACCAATTATAACAAATTTGGTGACCAATGCCCCGGGTATGGTCACCATCTCGTGGGCACATTCCGGTCAGAACAATGTGTTATGGTTTCGCATAGAGCGCAAAGATCCATTTGGGGCTGCGACAAATAACAATCATGTAGGTTCTTATTCTGATTCCGGACTTACTCCGAGTACTGATTATTCATATCGTGTTTGTGCTGTTTACCGAAACGGATCTGAAGAGTGTACAGAATGGAAGCAAGTGAGAACTATGGATCCAGAACCAGTCCGACCTCAGGTCGACCGAACCCCTCCAACTATCACAGCTCATGAAGTCACCCCGAACAGCATTAAGATTAAGTGGTCTGGACAATACCATGAACGGTTCCATATAAGATGGAAAAAATCTTCCAGCCCTGTGGATTTGCCTCAGATAGATATTGACCATAAAGGACGGGAAGGGTATAGGGAATTCACCAACCTTGATCCTGATACGTCTTATTCGTTTAAAATTCAAGGTGTAAGAATCAATGTATTTGGAACAGCTATTATGAAAAGCCATTGGTCTGATCCACCAGTACAAATTTCTACGCTGCCTTCGGTTATTCCTCCACCTATACAAATCACTCCCATCTATTCTGTCAATAATAATGGAGATCTTTTATGGTACCGCCATGAAGTACTTCATGATGGATCATTTCATTGGCCGAGTAAAGAAGGTAAGAAAGTTGGTTCGGGATGGAAGGATTTTTCCAAGATATTTGGGGGTAATGATGGGGTGATATATGCTGTAAAGGTGTCATCAATCAATATGATAACTGGACGGCCGACCGGCGGTGACCTCTTATGGTATCGGCACACTGGATGGATAAACGGCACCTTTTTCTGGGCTTCTCCTGATGCCAAAAAATTAACCATCAGAATGAACAGTGCTTTCATTTCCCAAAAATGGAATTCTTTTCCCTTTTTATTTTCAGGCGGAAATGGAACGCTATATACGGTAGCAAACAACGGAGATCTATTTTGGTATCTGCATAAAGGATGGCGTGACGGCACATCTTCGTGGGATTCCCAAGAAGGAAGAAAAGTTGGAAGCGGGTGGAATAATTTCTCTAAAATTTTTTCTGGTGGGAACGGAGTGATCTATGCTATTCAGAAGTCTACTGTTGATATGCGGACCGGCAGACGAACCGGAGGCAATCTTTTGTGGTATCGCCATGATGGAAGAAATACCGGAACTTGGGATTGGGCATCAAATTCAGGAAATAAAGTAGGAAATAACTGGAGCCGTTTCGTAAATGTTTTTTCGGGAGGAAATGGTATTATCTATGCGATTGATGAGAATGGAAATCTGTTATGTTATCGTCATCTGGGATGGTTTGAAGGAACCTTTTCCTGGTCTCCCAATTCAGGGGAAAAAATTGGCCATGGCTGGAAATTTCAGCATGTTTTTACCGGTGGATAAAATACATTACGGGAAGTGCAGATATTACCAGAACAATGTTTTAAAATTAACATTGGTAATTTTACCATTCTTATAATATATCCATCCCTTCCTCTAAGGATTTTTATAGGGGCAGTTCCGAATTTTTATATATATGCAGCAAACTGTTATATTATTTTCATGGCATTTTAGACCCGTTGAAAGTAATTCCCATTAATAACAGAATACATATTTCTCTTTTATTCGTAGCCCTATAGTCAGTTTTCATTTAAGAAGCCTAAAAGGGGGGACATCTATTGGATTTTTTGATGTCCAACCCCATTTAAAAACCTTATACCCCACACACAATTTTCTGTTAAATGATTATGTAATATGATATGTAATCAAGCATTTGCTACTATAATATTAATTAATAGCAAAAATCTTAACATTTTTAAAATATAAGATTAATCCTTTTAAAATTTTGATAATTTATTTTTGTGATATGTAAAAATAAATAAAATCAAATACCTTCTTTTTATAAAAGTTGATCTCTATACAATATCTTCTTTAAAAAATTTAAAAAAGTCTTGTTTTATATTCAGGTTATTAGTTTATTTGGTAAGTAGCCATCTATCTAAAAGATTATGAGTCATTTAAGGTGAATATACTTTCTTATTGTAACTCATTTAAACAATACCAAATTAAACCAGGAAATAGAGATCTGTAAAGAGGTAGTATTTGGCTTTAAGTATTAAAATCTTTCTCTTAAACCAATATTTAATTGTTATGAACCAAAGTTTACAAAAAAAATGTAATAGGTCCAGTAAAAGGTATTTACTTCTACTGTTTGCAATGATTAGTATCTGGCCCCATTTAAGTTATGGTACCAATTTTCCTGAGGCAGCTTTGCCACATAGTATGAGCAATTTGCATTTAACTGAGGATTTGGTATTTAGTTTCCAGGAGTCCCAGATTACAGGCGTGGTCCGTGATGCTGAAGGCCAGCCTTTGCCAGGTGCCACCGTAGTTCTAAAAGGAACTACAAGAGGAACAGTTACTGATTTGGATGGGAGATTTACTATAAGTACTGAGGGATCTTCCCAGCCTGTTTTGGTCGTGTCTTATATAGGATATGATACACAGGAAATCATTATTGGTAATCAAACCTCCCTGGATATTTCCATGCAAGAGGACGCTACATCACTGGAAGCAGTGGTGGTGGTAGGGTATGGTACACAAAAAAAGGCCACTCTCACAGGTGCTGTAAGTCAGGTAACCTCAGAGGTTTTTGCAAATAGGCCTATTACTAATATTAATCAAGGTATTCAGGGGACGATGCCCGGTGTGACCATTACCGGAGCATCCGGAGCACCCGGTCAGAATGCGGGTGCTATCCGGATCAGGGGAATAGGAACCTGGGGAAATGCTACCCCTCTTGTTGTAATTGATGGGGTACCGGGCGGTAACCTCAATATTCTCAATCCGGATGATATAGAAAGCATTTCTGTGCTTAAAGATGCAGCCTCATCTTCCATATATGGAGTCAGAGGAGCCAACGGGGTAATAGTAGTCACTACCAAAAGAGGGGGAAGCGTACAGCCCACCATATCTTATACCAATTATTTCGGTATGCAGACACCTACGGCCCTACCTACTTTTCTCGGGTCCCCTGATTACATGACTCTTTTGAATGAATCCCTGCTGAATGTTGGCAGGAACCCAACCTATACAGAAGAAGAAATCGAAATCGCACGAAATGGTTCAGATCCAAATTATTATGCCAACACCAACTGGATCAATGAGATTTATAAAAGAAGTGCACCACAGCAAAATCACAGTTTAAGTATCAATGGTGGAGATAAGGACTTTAACTATTACCTTTCTTATGCCAATCTAACCGAGGGTGGCCTGGTCACCGGTGATAATTTCCATGCAAACAGACATAATCTTCGTACAAAATTTACGGCCAAGATAACTGATAGATTAGAGGTTACAGCCAACCTTGGATACATTGAAAGGTCCTACACAGGCGCGGCATCCGGAACAGGTCCCATAGGTGCAGCCCATTCAATACTGCCTTTGGTACCCGTTAGGTTTACTACGGGTACCTGGGGTTATATAGGAGGGCAGTCAAATCCAATAGCCAATGCCACCGATGGCGGTACCAATGATTTTTCTTCCCAGGAATTTACAGGAAATCTAAATGCGGTGCTTACTATAGCAGATGGGCTGCGGCTCAGAGGTCAGTATGGTATGTTCAGATCCAATTCCAAAAGAACAATTTTTACCAAAACTATAAATTATTATAGTCCTGAAGATGGGTCAATGATTTATAGAACTGGTTTTCCAAACAAAATAGATACAAGGGATTATACAGGAATAGATCAGTCTTTTATAGGTACGGCCGAATATGACAAAATATTTAATAATCAGCATGATGTAAAGGTCATGGTAGGTGTTTCCCAGGAACAGGGTTTTACCGATAATTTTGAAGCTTCCAGGACCAATCTCGCATCTCAGGTGGTGGGGCATATAAATTTAGGCACAGAAAATCAGCTAAACAATGGCAGCGCCTCTCAGTGGGGGCTAAGATCATTGTTTGGGAGGGCAAATTATACTTTCAGGGATAAATATCTTGCTGAAGTCACTTTTAGATATGATGGATCCAGTAGGTTTGCCAAGGAACTCAGATGGGAACTATTCAAAGCAGCATCACTTGGATGGGTATTCACCGAAGAAGGATTTTTTGAAGGGTTGAGAAATAAAATAGAATTCGGTAAAATCCGTGCCTCTTATGGTACCCAGGGGAATGACAGAATAGGAGACTATGCCTTTATGGATATATTAGGCCCTGTATCTACCATGCCGATTGGAAATACCAATACAATAGGATATAGGCAGTTGATAGTGGCCAACCGTCTATTGAGATGGGAAACTGCCATCAAAAGAAATTTAGGTATTGATCTGGCATTCATGGATAACAGACTTGATGTTACCGCAGATTACTTTATTAATGAAAGTGATAATTTACTTCTTACTTTGCCACTACCGGATGTGTTTGGAGCTCCTTATCCTACCCAAAATGCAGGACGGGTAGAGAATAGGGGTTGGGAATTTCAGCTGGGTTGGAAAGACCAGATTGGTCAGGTCCAATATGGTTTGAATTTTAATATGTTTGATGTTCGCAACAAAGTAGTGGACCTGGCAGGAACTCCCCCCACCATTGGTGACAGGGTCAGAATGGTAGGACATCCCCTGGATGCGTTTTATGGACTGGTGGCTGATAGGATTGCCCAAGAATCTGATTTTCGATATAATCCTGAAACTGGAACCTTTATACCTGATTTCCCTACAATTATAGGCGATCCAGTAGCCCCGGGAGATATCATCTACCGTGACCTAAACGGTGATGGAAAAATCACACTTGATGAAGATAGGGATGTAATTGGCAGTCATATTCCAAGGTTTACCTATGGTCTAAGAGGAAATGCTGCATGGAACGGTTTTGATTTCAGCTTCTTTTTTCAGGGGGTGGGACAAGCTGACGGGTATCTTACCGGCTCTGCCCGTCACGCATACATCGATCAAAGTACAATGCCTCAGGCTATTCATCTGGATAGATGGACTCCTGAAAACACAGGAGCAAGCTATCCACGGCTAGCTTTCCAGCAGACTTTCAATCAGAGACTATCCACATATTGGCTTGAAGATGCCTCATATATAAGACTTAAAAATGTTCAGCTGGGTTATACCCTACCTTCAGAGCTTACACAAAGATTCAGGGTAAGCCGGTTCAGGATTTATGCTTCCGCTGATAATCTTTGGACCATGACAGATTTCTTCTATGGATATGATCCTGAATCCCCAGTGGGCGGAGCAAGTTTCTATCCTCAGGTAAAAACCTATGTAGTAGGTCTTAATATTAACTTCAAATAAGATTCGCCATGAAAAAATATATAATTTACAGTTTACTGATGAGTATGTTTATTTTGGGTTCATGCAATGATGATTTCCTTGATATAGCACCTCTAGATGTAGTAACAAACGAAACATTTTGGGAAAGCGAAGAGCAGCTCATATTGGCTTTAAACGGCCTTTATGGAAATGTTAAGGCAAAAAATACTGTAGATATGGAAAATTTGGGCGATAATACCCTATGGCCATCTACAACTGCCTACCAACAGATTGGCAGCGGGAATTTCGGAAATGATCTGGGAACTTTAAATACGGAATGGACTACTCAATACCGTGCAATCCGTCAGGCCAATGCTTTTTTGGAAAACTATCAGAGAGCAGAAATGGATCCTGAGCGCAGAGAAGCTCTCGCGGGAGAGGCCAGGGTCATCCGGGCCCTTGGGTATCTTTTCCTTACGAGTTTTTTTGGAGATGTGCCCTTGGTGACCACTACACTCACAGTAGAAGAGGTATATGTTCCTCGATCTCCACGTAGTGAAGTAGTAAATTTTGTTCTTCAGGACCTTGACCTTGCAGCTCAGCATCTTTCCAATGAAATACCTTCAGGTGCTGACCTGGGAAGGATGAACAGAGGGGCAGCCTTAGCTTTAAAAGCTAGACTTGCAATATATAATGGGATGTATGAAGTAGCTGAGCAGGCCGCTAAGGAGGTTATTGATATGGGAGTTTATCAATTATACAGTACGGGAAATCCCGCAACGGATTATAATGACCTGTTCAGCTATAAGGGACGACAGGCAAACGGTCAGAATAGGGAAACTATCATAGCAAGATTACATCTTCCTGACCTTGTGCTCCATAACCTAAGCAGGGAAATTCAAGTTCCTGATCAAGTAGCCAGATGGAACCCTACCAAATCTCTGGTTGACTCTTACCTGATGGTGGATGGTCTGCCCATTGACAGATCTCCTTTATATGTGGAGAACAGTTACAATGATGTGTTCCAAAACCGGGATCCCCGCATGACACAGACCATACTTTCTCCCGGATCACCATGGGGAGGGCGTTTTGACGGCAGAGCGGTAAATAACAACCCTGATATATTTATGGAGCCAAAGTTCAATAATGACAGAAGAGGATCTGTAACTATCACCGGTTATTATTTTACAAAGTATGCCGAATTGTCCACGGTAGGATTAGTGGGACGAGATCACAATGACATTCACCTGCTAAGATATGCGGAAGTGCTGCTAACCTATGCCGAAGCCAGACTGGAACAGGGGAAGCTTACCCAGGAAGATGTTGACATGACAATAAATCTATTACGGGATAGGGTAGGAATGAAAAGAATGGACTTAACAGAACTAGATCAGCTGGGTCTTGATGTACGTGAGGAAATCCGCAGGGAACGAAGAGTTGAACTGGCCCTTGAAGGCCAGCGCTATTTTGATATTCTGAGATGGCAGCAAGGTCCGATACTGGCCGAAGACGTTAAGGGAATGAAAAAATCCTGGGCAACTAATCCTTCTCATGTGGCTAATTTTGCTGAGGATTCAAACGGTTATATAGTGGCATTTTCTGGAAGGACTTTCGTAGCTCCAAGAAATTATCTATGGCCTATTCCATTGCCCCAACTTGAGCGTTTTCCTGAACTTGGACAAAATCCGGGTTGGTAAAATATTTCTTGGGAAATCTAGCACAAGGTTTACCACTTGGAAACAAAAAAATTTTAAGTAACGGGAAAAATTAAAAGACATAAAAATGAAATATTATAAAATACTTATCCTTAGCTTATTACTAGGTTCTGCGTTTTATGCATGTACTGAAGATGAATTTGGTAATATAGTGCCCCCAGCAGCGGAGTTTAATTATACACCTGCTTTACCCATAGAAGGTCAGGAGGTACTACTTTACGCTGACCCAACAGAAGCTTCAGGTGAAATTACGAGCTGGCACTGGGATTTCAATGACGGCAGTGGGGCTACTTCCAACAAAAGAAATCCATATTACACTTTCGAACAGGCAGGGACTTATGATGTAACGCTGACAGTAGGCAATGCCGCCGGTGCTACTCAAAGTTTTACCAAGCCTGTGGTCATATCACCTCCTCCGAAGGAATTTATTGGCGAACTGGTATGGAGTTTTACCAATAATACGACTGTTGGCAACATCAATGAGGGCTCTAATACACCGGCCATAGCTGATGATGGCACCATCTATTATATCGAGGGCAATGCCGCTGCACAGAGCAAAATGGTTGCAGTAAGGGATGAAGGAAGCTCAGCAGTGCTCAAATGGTCAACTGTCCTGGGGAACCAGGTTTCCAATGCCCCATCTATCGGACCGGACGGTAATTTATATATCAACACATGGGCGGCCAACAGGTCCATTGCAAAACTGGATGCTGCTTCAGGAGAAATACTTTGGAGCGGATCAATTGGCACGGGCGTATCGAACAATACGCCAGCTATTGATGCACAGGGCAATGTATACCATGGCTCCCGCCAGCAGGGGGGCAACGGAGGAGCGTTTTCATGGACACCTTCAGGTGAAAAAAGATGGGAGATTACAGGAGTAGGCGCTTTCTATGCTGCACCGGTTATCAGCAAAGATGGACAGACTGTGTATTTTTTAAATACCAGTGAAGGCAAAATCTGGGCAGTCAATTCTGATGATGGTACCTCCAAATGGTCAGAATCTACAGGTCCCGGTAGCGGTACTCATGGCACATCCTTGTCCATTGATGCTGACGGTACGGTTTATTATACGACCAATGCCCATGTAGTAGCCATATCAGATGAAGGAAGTTCCGGATCTATCAAATGGGCGGCATCTATTACAGGTGCTGCGCAATCCGGTGTTGTTATAGGGGCAAACGGAGACCTTTATACAGGCTCAGGTGCAGGGCTAGTATCCATTAACCCTATAAACGGAGAGGTAAACTGGACATACAGCATGCAGACAACCGAAAGTGTACCAGCTGTTGATATTGATGGCAATATCTATATAGGATCGAGTGATGGTAAATTGGTTGTAGTCAATTCAGAGGGTCTTTTGTCCAAAGAATTTGAATTAGGTACCGGAGCAGTAAATTCTCCGGTGATTACAGGTGACGGTACTGTTTATGTTGAGGGTCTGGATGGAACCCATATAAAACTTCATAAAATAGCTGTTGAAGAAAGTGGTCCGGCAGCATCTCCGTGGCCTATGAAAGGTAAAAATCTTAAAAACACAGCACACGCTGATTAATATATTGTTTTCTTTTCATAATTGATTTGGGTTTATGTTTGGATATGGGCCGGTAAATTACCGGTCCACATCTTTTAATCATGACTTATCAACCCTTATATCATCCCATAATTTTAATAGTAAGTAGAGATGAATAAAAATGTAATGACTGTACTGTTCATGTGTATATGGTTTACTATAGCTTCATGTTCACAATCTGGCTCAGATAATGTTTCAAATGATCCATCTATAGAACCGGAATATTTAAGGGTATTATGTTACAACATCCATTATGCCAATCCACCCAGTAAGCCAGGCTTTATAGACCTAGATGCCATTGCCAGGGTAATCAATGAACAAAATCCGGATGTGGTAGCGCTTCAGGAAGTAGATGTGAATATAGGAAGATCGGGCAAGATTAATGAAGCAGAAATTTTAGCGGAAAAAACAGGGATGAAATCCTATTTTTTTGCCAAGGCCATTGACCATGACGGAGGAGATTATGGAGTAGCCATTCTTTCTAAATATGAAATTTTGGAATCCCATAATTATCCACTACCTGATGACAGAAGCACCAATCCTGAACCTAGAGTCCTTGCTACTGCGAGGATGAAAACGCCTAATGGGTTTGAATTTGTTTTTGCCTCTACCCATTTAGAAGTCAGAAGAGAAGAAAACAGGCTCATGCAAATGGAAGAAATTGAAAAAATAGCCAATTCCAGCGAGATACCTATGGTCATTGCAGGAGATTTTAATGCTAAACCTGACAGTAAAGCCATAGAATACCTGGATAAAGTCTTTACCCGTACCTGTGATCCATGTCCTCCCACTATACCGGTTATCAACCCAAATAGAGCTATAGATTATATTGCCTTCAGACCATCGGATAATTTTAAGCTTATAGAACACAAAGTTATTGATGAAACTTATGCATCTGATCATCTACCGGTGTTTGCTGTACTTGAAATAATCAGATAGGATGATTTCCAATAATTTTAGAAAATAATATAAATACAGATTGGGTCCCGAAGCTATGTATCAAAAGGTGGAGTTTATCTCTAAATGCTATTCTATGAAAAACTTTACTTTAACATATTTATTGTTTTTAATAATTGGTTTCTCTGGCTGTCAGGAGAAAAATGAAACTGTTCCGGACATTCCTGACGAAGGAATCAAGTCTATAACTTCTTTAAAAATAATGACTTATAATGTCCATTATTGTAATCCGCCTTCCATGCCTGCATCTTTTATAGATGTAGACGCCATAGTCAATGTAATCAATGCTGAAAAACCAGATTTAATTGCTTTACAGGAAATTGATGTAAATGTTAATCGTTCCGGCAACATTCACCAGGCCCAATTGATTGGAAGTAAGCTCCACATGCGGTACTTTTTCGCTAAAGCTATAGATTTTCAGGGAGGTGATTACGGCGTGCTGATTTTGTCCAAATATCCAATATCAGAAACAACTATACACCGTCTTCCTACTCTAGCGGGAAGTGGGGGAGAGCCTCGGGTTTTTGCCACTGCAAAAGTGACGCTACCAGATGGATTGACGCTTCGTTTTGGCAATACCCATTTGGATGCACAGCAGGATCACACCAATAGAAATCTACAAATGGATAAGATATTGGACATTGTAAAAAATGATGATCTTCCATTCATTATCGCGGGGGATTTTAATGCCGTACCGGGAACTGAGGTTATTAAGAAATTGGATTCCGCTTTTACTAGGACCTGTGAAATCTGTCCCCCTACCATACCGGTATTAAATCCTACCCGTGCCATTGATTTTATAGCTTATACAGATGACATCAATTTATTTAAAACTTCCAGCCATAAAGTTATCAATGAAACGTATGCCTCAGACCATAGACCGGTTGTGTCGGTTCTAGACCTTAATCAATAGTCTTAAATTAGTTTATTATCAAGTTTAAGGCGCCGCTTAAGATTTGATGGCCAATGTGTTCTATGTTTTGATGATGACTTTATGTTTTAAGCATATACATTCTTTAAGATCCGCGAATTATGAACTATGGTAAAAGAATTTTGGGAATAGACATAGGTGGCACCAAAATTCATATGGGGGTGGTCCAAAATGGGGAATTGTTAAATAACTGTATCATCCCGACTCCCTCAGCATCCTCTATGGATCAGATATTAAGTGAGCTGGTAGCTGCTGCAGAAAGTCTCATGGTAGAAAATGTAGCTGGTATAGGGGTAGGGGTGCCCGGACTTGTTGATGAGGAAAAAGGTATGGTTTATTCCCTCTTAAACATTCCTTCCTGGAAAGAAGTACCTCTTAAGAAACATTTGGAAGATCATTTAAACCTTCCCGCCTGTATAGCAAATGATGCCAATTCATTTGCTGCAGGGGTCAAGGTATATGGCCAAGGAGGAAATTATAAGAATATGCTGGGGCTTACACTGGGAACGGGGTTGGGTACAGGTATAATTATTGATAATAAAATATACTCAGGCAATTTTTCATGTGCCGGTGAATTTGGACGCATCCCTTACTTGGGGAGAACTTTGGAGGATTACTGTAGTGGTAAATTCTTTACCGAGCAATTTGGGCTTTCGGGCAAAAGGTTAAATGATCTTGCCGAAATAGGAGATAGCCATGCGCTTCAGATTTTTTCCCAATATGGTTACCATCTGGGAAATGCAATTAAAATAATGGTATATGCTCTTTCTCCAGAAGCGGTATTTTTGGGAGGGTCAATAGCTGAAGGTTATCAGTACTATGCTCAATCTGTCAGGGACACCCTAGGGAATTCCCCATTGCATATGGTGACCACCAGTGTGATATTAGAAAAGTCGGAACTGAAAAATGCCGCCATCTTAGGTGCAGCCGCAATTTTTTATATAAACAATTTTTTATCTAGCCATGATCTGACATTTCCATCATAGAATAAACTGATTATACCAATAAAATCCACAGTAGTACTGTAACAGCTATAGCTGTCAGTCCCTGCACCAGTGTAGCCAACGTATGGGCCCTGTAACCGTCCGCAAGTTTTATCCCGCTAAATTGTGTGACCACCCAGAAATAGCTGTCGTTAACATGGCTGACAGCCATTGCACCGGCACCAATAGCCATAACCATCAAGGAAAGAGGGACAGCTTCAGTAATCCCCGCTTGATGTAAAGATGGTGCCAGCAGTGCTGAAGTTATTACTATTGAAGCAGTAGAAGAGCCCTGGGCTGTTTTCAATGCTGCTGCTATCAGAAAAGGAATTAACAGAATCCAGGCTCCTTCCAAAGTCCCGCTTTCTGCCAGGGACGTAACCGTTTCAGCTATGGCAGTCTCCTTGATCACAGCCCCGAAAGCACCTCCGGCACCCGTCAGGAGTAATATAATGGATGAATCAGCCAGGCCTTCTCCAATCCATCCGGTTAGGGTAGTTTCATTTAGAGCAGGCAATAGCGGAAAAGCTGAGAAAATGCCAATGATCAATGCAATGGTGGGAGTGCCTATAAATACAAACAAATCGCTGAGCGTACCTGATGTCTCCAAATATCTTAAAACTGATCCTATGCCTATCAAAAATATAGGTAGAAATATTGGAAGGAATGCTTTGGCCGAAGATGGTAAGTCTCCCCAGTCTTTGAATATTTCAGCGTATTTTAAGTCTGATTCATTATCCGTTACAACAGATATTTTATCCGCCATTTTTAGTGCCCAAAAATAACCTGCAAAGATTGTCGGTACCGCCACTATTAGCCCCATTAAGATGACAGTTCCCAAATAATCGGCTGCCCCTAAATTTCCGGCAGCAGCTATTGGTCCCGGTGTGGGTGGGATCAGGGTGTGGGTGGCATATAAGCCGGTAGCCAATGCAATCGACATGGAAGCTTGGGATACTTTTGTCCGGATAGCTATAGATTTTTTTAAGCTGGATAAAATAACAAAAGCTGAATCACAAAAAACCGGGATACTAACCAGTGCTCCTATTAAAGACATGCCCAATTGCGGCTTTTTTTCACCAGTTACTTTCAATACCACTTCCGCCATTCGAAAGGCGGCCCCGGATTTTTCAAGGATTTTCCCGATTATAGTTCCGGAAACAATGACTATTCCAATATGGCCCATAATCCCTCCAAACCCGTCGTTCACAGCTGTAACTATATCCACCAACGGAACTCCGGCAGTGATGCCTACTCCAAATGAAGCCAATAGCAAAGCCAGAAAGGGATGCAACTTAAATTTTACCGTAGCAATGACTATAAAGACTACTCCAAAAATTAAAATCAGATAGAGATGTGGACCGGTTACCATAATTAAAGTGAATTGCGACGCGTATTATTGATGGTTATTTGCATAGTATTGGGAATACCGATCCTTTTGAGATGGGAAAATTATTGGACCATAAAGTGTTCTGTAGAAATAGCGATGCTTATTTATATAAGCCCTTTCGGTCCAATATGTATATTTACAAAATCTTAGGCATTTATCTACTCATTGCTCAGTTTAGTTAATGGTGGAAATAAGCCCTAGGTCTTGATCCAATATATTTAACCTTGAGGAATTTCCCTCTTTGATCTGTCCTATCTTTTCTTGTAACCCCAGTAGTTTGGCAGGACTTAATGTGGCCATACCAACAGCTTCTGCATGGGAAATCCCAACTTGCCGGCAACAATTTTTTACTGCTTCTGAAAGAGTTATAGAAGATCCATCCAGATTACCTTCAGCAGTATAAATTTTTCCATTCATAATTTGGACTTCCCTATTTCCTATATAGACCTTTTCTAAATCTGAGACGCCGGTAAATGAAGCATCGGATACCAAAAATAATTTCTCTGCTTTTAATCGATAGGCCATCATTATGGAACCAGAGTGGACGTGGAATCCGTCTGCTATTATCCCGGCATATACATCTGAAAGCAATGCTGCGCCC
>DATHVH010000262.1:0-2159 GCA_035461405.1 Anditalea sp. | reverse complement strand
CATAAAAAAACTCACCTAAAACCCAGTCATTTCTTCAGACAGGTAAATGTATTTGCTCAATTCTCAAACGAATTAACAACTCATTGTATAAAAGAGAAAAAATATTTCGATTAGCAATAGATATTTATTGTTTTTCAATAAAAATTTATTAAATTTGAAATAACTATTTAAATGATCCATTATGTCAAAGAAAAACACATTTGTATTTAAAGCCCTGGGCATAGTTGCTTGGGTGATCTTTGTGGGCTTATGCATTGAAGCGGGGGGCTTGATAGTTAATTTTATTTTTAGCCTTTTTAAACCTGAAATTGTCCAAAACTTATATAACAATTTAGATTTAAGTGAAATGTATGATCGAAGCAAATGGGCATATTTCAGTATGTATTCCTTTATAATCATAATTTCTGTTTTGAAAGCTTACTTATTCTATGTAGTAATTAAGCTTATAACCAAGCTCGATTTATCAAATCCATTCAACAGATTTGTGTCTGAGCAAATTGTACAAATAAGTTACTTCACCCTTACTATAGGTTTATTAAGCTTGATAGCCCGTCAATTTGCTAAAAATTTGCTTCACCGTGGATACCAGATCGACCAGTTAAACGAGTATTGGGTGGACAGTGAAGCTTTTATTTTGATGGCAGCTGTAGTCTATATTATATCCCAGATTTTCAAAAGAGGCATAGAACTCCAGTCTGAAAATGAATTAACTATTTGAATTATGCCTATCATTGTAAATTTAGATGTGATGATGGCAAAGCGAAAAATGTCGCTTAATGAGCTATCTGAAAAAGTAGAATTAACCCTTTCCAACCTATCTATTTTAAAAACAGGAAAAGCAAAAGCAATACGATTCAGTACTTTGGAAGCCATTTGTAAGGCTTTAGAGTGTCAACCGGGAGATATTTTGGAATTCAGGGAAGAGGAATAGCATCAAAATAAAAAATTATATTTTCAAAATACTGTGAGATTTGTGACCTCAGGCGAATAATGATGTATCGAACAATCAGTAAAAGATGAATCGCATAGAAGGTAACCAATAACTTCTACTAGATTATTTATTAAATTACAAGCCCGTGAAAATCATTTATAAAAAGGTCAAGCTGAATTTAGATTTATTACAATGAAAGTAATTTTTATTCCGCCTATTTTCAGGCAATATTCATTGAGTTTGCTTTTGGTGCTATCTATCATTACCTGTTCAAACGGCCAGGAACTAAAACTTCAGCAGCTCTTAGAGAAAGAAGTAATAGGTTTTAAAGGAGAGGTTGGTATTTATGTTTTAAATTTAGCCTCAGGAGAAGAAGCTGGAATACAAGCTGACAGTATTTTTCCTACTGCAAGTATCGTCAAAGTCCCCATCCTAATAGGTGTCTTTGATAAAATAGAAAAAGGAGAACTGGAGCAAGACCAAAAATTGCTGTACAGGGACTCCATACGGTATGGAGGCTCAGGCTTAATGCAGTTTTTTAAAGACAGCGTAGAGACAAATTTATCAATTTTGATGTCCCTCATGATTACCTACAGTGATAATACCACCTCTCTGTGGTGCCAGGATCTGGCAGGGGGAGGAAGCCAAATCAATACCCTATTATCCGGTTTAGGATTTGAAAAGACAAGAGTAAATTCCAGAACACCTGGCAGAGAAAAAAATTGGGAACAATATGGTTGGGGACAGACCAGCCCCCGGGAAATGGCTATGCTTTTGGTAAAGATTCGAAAAGGTGAAGTAATAAGCCCCACCGCTTCGGAGCAGATGTACCGGTTGATGACCAATAATTATTATGGCAATTATGCCCTTTCGTCAATTCCTGCCCACATCCAGACGGCATCTAAACAAGGGATGGTTGCTGCGTCTAAATCTGAACTGGTTATGGTAAATGGGCCAAGTGGTGATTATGTTTTTTATATAGCTACTAAAAATAATGAAGATCAAAGATGGGCTGAGGACAATCAAGGTTATGAACTCCAAAGGAAAATTTCAACCCTATTATGGAATTATTTTGAAGGGAAATAGATTGGCCAGAGTCAATAATATGAACCTACCATGTATTTTTGAGTTTGCGGATACATAAACTATACATAGATGAATATACACCTTTCACAGGATTATAGATTTATGTAGATATTGTAAGGGTGCAGCCCATCGATATTGCTAC
>DATHVH010000261.1:0-8124 GCA_035461405.1 Anditalea sp. | reverse complement strand
GCATGCGGTAGCCTGGGTGGTCAAGGTCGTTTACAGTGACCCCTTTGCCGCCGCCTCCGGAGGAACTATGAGCAAATTGGATCCCGTCGGCTGTGGAAATGACAAAGCCCACATGTCCAACCCTTTTGCTCCTTCTGTCCGTACCGGTAAAAAACAGCAAATCCCCTTTTTGTATATCTTTTTCTGCTATGGGTTCCCCGAGCTGATATTGATTGGCAGATCCCCCGGGCACTTCTATCTCAAACTTATTGTAAACATGGTAAATGAACCCGGAGCAATCAAAACCTTTAAGCGTTTTGCCTCCCCATATATAGGGTATTCCCTCCAGTGAGAGCGCGTAATCAATTAGGGAGTCTACTTTGGAATCAGTATTTAATGTATCTATATAAGAAAATCCAGCTACATAAGAAGGACCTGTCCCTAATTTTTGGGCCTGGGAAAAGTTTTGGGCCATTATAATTATAAGTACTACTGCTACAGAAAAATTGAATAGATTTATAGCATATTTTAAAGCATTTTTATACTGTTTGTTGGCCTTTTTATGCATAGGTTCAAATCGATGATGAAGTCTGTTAAATGCTCGGTCCATTATAAAAGTTCCAAAAGGACTATTATTCGAAAACTTTTATATCAGATTAATTAATTTAATTATTGAATAAAGGTAGAATTTGCAATAAATTTTTCCCAACCTAAATCTGCAAAACAGGGGCCCTGCGTTGCCTCCGATAGTTTTATCCCATTATGGTTTCCATTCCACTCCATTACCTTTACTTGATTGTCATTATCGATGGTCAGATCCCACCCAATGCACCGATTGTAGGGCATTGATCTATGAAGTTCTTTTACCGCAGAAATGCATTTGTCATAATTTGGTACCTTTTTATTCGCAAAAGATATATGTGAATCAGGATGATAATCCACGCTTAGCCATGAACTGTATAACCCTTTTTTGCTTAATTCTCCAGTATTTATATCAACTGGAATACGGATAGATGATGAAGCTATAACATGTGTGTCTTTATTTCTCGCCAGCCTTAAATAACACCCTCTTACCGAAGGATTGCCGATTTCATCAATGATAGAGGTAATTCTAAGGGTTGCTACAGAATTAGGAGTAATTTCATCGAAAAACTTATGTTGGTGAATATAATTTTGAACAACCCCGTTACCCAATAATTCAAATTTATTAATATCAAAATTGTCTTTGTCAAAAAAATAGATTCCTTTACCCTGGATGGATTTATCACTTTTAAAAACTATTTTTTGGGAGGTTTTGAAAATATGGTCTTTTAATTCGTTTTTATTTAAAATTTTGTGAGACTGGGTATACCAAAGACCGTTAACATGATAGGCTGAATCTGGGAAATAATTATTCGTAAAGATGATACTGCTTAATGGTTTAAGTTTTGCAATGTGAGCATAATCTCCCTTTATGGCCGGCAATACTTTTCTGGCATAAAAATTATCAGGAATCCATCCTTCTTTGAAAACACCATTATATGCACTATATACCTTAAGCCATGGAGAATAACCTATCCAACCAAAAATGTCTTTTGCATATTCGTCACAAAGTTTAAAAAGTTTGGGATCTGTTTTTCCCAATTCTGATTCAATGTTTTTTATTGCTTTATTAGCATCATTTTTATGTTCTTGATGAAATTTCCGAATATCTAAACGATAAAATATTTTCTCTGCTAATCTCTGAATTCCCATAATTATAATTAATCTTTTTGTATATACCTTCCGTGCCACAAGCACATTAGAAGTAGATCAAAATTTTAATTTTGCTTTTTGTGTACAGACGACCATGGATTGTCGACTATTATCCCATTTAAATAAAGCTCTCTTTATAATTATGGACAAAATTGAGGATAATCATATTAATGATTTATTAAGTCCGTTACTTAAATAAATCATTTAAGATTACCTATAGTCCTAATAAAAGATGAGAAGGTTTATTATATTGAGATATTCTAATTCCGATAATTTTGTTTGTTGACAATAAATAAGCCAATCGGAATGTTAATTTGAATAGGTAATGGAAAAAAATGGAAAACGGATTTCCCTTAATAGCAAAAATTTTAATTTATGCAGGCATCATCCTCTTAGTGGGTGGGTTGATCATCTGGGGTATATCCAGATTTACAGACTTCCGCTCTATGCCGGGGGATATGGTTTATAAACGAGAAAATTTTACTTTTTACTTTCCATTAGGGACTAGCATTCTAATCAGTATACTGCTAACACTTATACTGTATTTTTGGAAGAAGTTTGGAGGATAGCTAATTATGCATTGACTTATTTCTTTTCTATTTTTTCAAATGAAGCTAACACTCCCCTGACCAGTGCGGCACTGAATCCCTGATGTTCCATTTCATTAAGACCTACGATCGTGCAGCCCTTTGGGGTAGTGACCTTATCTATGGCTTCCTCTGGGTGAATTTGATTTTTGATCATTAGTTCAGCTGCTCCTTTTACTGTCTGGTTTACGATGGTACTGGCCGTCTTGGCATCAAAACCTATTTGAATACCACCCTGAGTCATAGCCCGCATAAACCTAAGGACATATGCTATCCCACAGGCACCTAGGACAGTGGCAGCTTCCATAAGGGATTCGTCAATAGTAATTGAACATCCTATACTGTCAAATAAAAATTTGACCTGCTCGGTATGAATAGGGTTTTCATTCCGTCCACATATGCAGGTCATAGACTCTTGTATATCTGCAGCGATGTTAGGCATCGCCCGGAAAGCAGTGGTATTAGGCTCCAGCTCAGCTAAAATGTCATCAAGGGTAACTCCGGTAGCTAGGGAAACTACTATCTGTTTGCCCGGCTTGATGCCCGGCTTTATTTCTTTCAATACAGACTTGACATTATAGGGCTTTACACCTAATATAATGATGTCAGATGCTGCAGCGGCTATCTGGTTTTCAGAGTGAACTCTTACGTCTTTATCCTGAAGGTAAAGCAAGTTTTTTGGATTTCTTTTGGTCACATGGAGATTTTGGGGCTGAAAACCTTCCATTTCCAATAGTCCATGGGCAATAGAGGTTCCTAAATTCCCACATCCTATAATGGCTATTTTTATATCACTTATCATGAATCTCTAGTATAAAGCTGTTTGTACAATATATAACCATCTGTTTTCCTTATTGTATCTAATCTATACATAGAAGTATGTTTTACTATACCTGAGTACTGATTTATACAAGAAGGATGAAAGATAAATTACAATGGCTAAAGTTATAGAATTAATGGGGTTTCATTACAAGGTTGATATTTATTTAAGGAATAAATTATAAAAATGGATAAAAAACAAAGGTTTTTGAATGTAACTGAAAATTTTATGTACTTTTTATTAAAACACTTCACATGAATTAGAAATATACATAAGACTCAGTAAACAGGAGAAATATATAATCAATATTCTGAAAACTAATTTCTTTTTTCATACATTCGGTTGAATATTTTTATAAAATCAGTATGAACAACAAAATCATTATTCTTTGCTTTGGCTTTCTTTTAATAGCCACTATTTCTAATGCTCAGGAAAAGCTTCCTACCCAGTCTGTATATGTGGAATTGGGAGGTGCGGGTTTGCCATTTTCATTTAATTATGACTTTCGATTTGACCAGAGTCGAATGGATTCTTGGGGTATGAGGGTAGGAGCAGGGGGATATGCTTTGTCGGATGATCTCTTTTTTTCTCTTCCGGTGCAGGTAAACAGACTGATTGGCAAAGGTCCTCATTACTTTGAAATTGGTGCAGGAGCCACCCTCGTAGCTTTTAAAACCCCTTCATATAGTTATTGTACCAACTATACGTATGATCAGTTCGGTAATTATATTTGTGATGGTTCCTTCAGTTCCCCCAGTGATGAAACCAGTTTCATCCTAGATATAAAAGGTTCGCCAAATCTTATGGGAACATTAAATCTTGGTTACCGTAGGATCCCGGTGGATGGCGGCTTTACATGGAGGGCCAACCTTAGCCCGATATTTAACAGCAATGGATTTTGGCCACTATGGGCCGGATTAAGTTTTGGATATGCTTTTTAATTAGAATAACTCACCATTTGATAACTTGCTTACCTTCCGTGAGGCTATAATCCTTATCCTTCCAACGAAAGGTGCCTTCTAGACCATTGGGAAGTACTATCTCAGCTGCGTTATTCTCCAAAGTATACTTAACGCTGATCATTCCAAAGGGATGCGGAGTTTGAGCTTCAAAGGTAGTTAAGGGGCCGGGATTTGGGGAAATAAGCACCTTATTAAAATGCATTTCCAATGGTCGAATTCCTGCCACGGAATGGATAAATTCAAAATTTGGGCTTGCACTCCAGGCATGACAGTCCGATCGGGTTTCATGTTCATGCTCTGCAAAAGTCGTAAGTCCTTCCTCCAGCATCCTCTCCCAAGTGCCCAGATTCTCTATAAAGTAGTTTCCATTTCCAGTCTTTAGGGCTGCCCTGATAAGGTAAAACCTAAAATAGATATTGGATGCTGAAATATTTTCCTCACTGATTATTTTGTCAAATATCCGCTTTTGTTCCTCATCATCAAGAGTATTGCTTAATATGGCAAAAATATTGGCATGCTGACTGAAATGGTCTTTTTTTTCTGTATCTGCTATCAAACCCCTTTCCTCATCCCATGCTTTGTCAATAACGCTTTTTTGCAACCTATCTGATAGCTCCTGAAAGTGGGGGATAAGGTGCCCCTTTCCATATTCTTTAAATAGCACCAATGCTTCTTGTATGGCATAAATATATTGCAGGGTGAGCACTACTGATCCGCCCTCTTTAAATCCCGGAGGGGAAGCCATTTGAAAGCCGGGTGCAGTATCTACATAAGACCACCAGGGCATAGGTCCTAGAAGATCATTATCCTGAAGCTTGTTTTCAAACCAGTAAAGGATTCCAGCAATATCATATAAATATGATTCAATAAAATCATCATCCTTTCTGTGCATATGAAAATCATGAAGCATATTGATCAAAAACAGGGAGTAGGGTGGAATATATTGCTCGCTGCTGGAGGGGTATCTGCTTTCAGTAATTCCTTCATTGGAAATAGAATGGGCAAATTGCTTAATAGCATTCTTCATCAGTCGGTCGTCTCCCGAGACATATAATGAAATTAAAGCCTGAATACGGGTATCACCTAAATACTGCAACTGTTCATAATAGGGGCAATCCATATATGTCTCATCTGCACAGAGTAAAGCCGTTCTCCAGCCCACATCCCATATCTGCTTATGCACCTTAAAAGGAGATGTAAAACTTCCTTTTTCTTCAAATGGATAAATGAATTTATGTGCAGCATAGCTGTTCCAAACCAAATCTTCTGCATCTGTTTGGATGGTCATCTGAATGTACCTCCAGGTACGGGGAAGCAATTGGTCGTAAACTCTTTCCATTCCACCATCTAGAAGGTATTCATCGCTTAAGCCTATGAAATCTTTACCTTCAATTTCATTCCTATGGCCTTGGCTTCTGTTGGGATTAAACAGTGTTTCAGCATAACCTACTTTTACTTTTGTCCCTTTTCCACCTGAGAAACTATAGGAGATATGACCTTTGGATAAATACTTTTGATCCAAAAGAAATGTAACTTCTGAATGTTTTGGTATGGTAAGGGGTAGACCAGCTTTCCAATCATTCTCATAATCATTATTATTAAGGGAAGTAATTTTTCTCAATATTGGCGGTTCAATCCGTTCTTCGTTCATGGCAGGTATATCTCTAGGGCTCAAACTTATATCGGCCCTGCCGTAACTTAACTGGAAGCCATAAGGATCACCTTGATGCAATCTTTTTGGCAGTATAAAATCAGAATCATCAAATTCAATAGTGGCCCAATTCCAAGGATAATAATGCCCATCTACCTTTTCTCCGCCTCCCATGGCAAAGTAAGATATGACCTCAAAATCTTCACCTCTGATAGTAGGAGCATATGCTTGATTGACCATTACCTTCCAGTCACCTTTGCCCGTATTGATTTGTTCAGCTAGATCTTCAGCTTTGGTTCGCATGATGAATTTAATGCCATCCGACTGATATCTAAGTGGATTCATTTCACCTAAAGTAAAAACAGTAAGCCCTATTACATTCTTACCTTTCTGCAAGTAAGGTGCTATATCATAGGAGTCATAAGAATAGTGTTTAAGATCGTTATTTGCAGGTCCCTGGCCTATATAATTGCCATTTACAAAGAGTTTATATCTGATTACAGCTGATAGGTCCACGGTTAATGAGAGGGGTATAGAATCTAATCCAAATTCATTTCTGGCCTGAATTACAGAAAAATCAGGTAAATCCTGAGCAGGTAATCCCAACCAATACGCCTTCCACTGTTCCTGGCCAAATAATTCTTTAGTAAAAAAACAGGTTGTGAAAATAATCAAAACAATAAGCCTAAGTATAAAACTAGTATTTGCTTTGTCCATAGGTAGGATTATGGTTTAGGTAAATGATATTGTTAGAATTTGAGTTTAAGAATTTTATCATCCCCAGGTCTAGTTTCCGCCCTGCCATCCGTGTTGCTGGTACAAACATATAAATAGCCATCAGGTCCTATAGTGACATCTCTCATTCTTCCATAGGTGCCTTCTGTAAGCCCTTCTGCAAACCAGCGTTCAGTTTTCCTGACAGTTTTGGCGTCGTCCTCAAAAATTATCCGCATCAGTGTTTGTCCCATCAATGAAGTCAAAAATAAATCGCCTCGATAAAAGATCATTCCAGCAGGAGGGAATGCCTGTTCATTCCACATTAATATGGGATCTTCATATTCTGGAATATTCGGTGCTCCTACCACAATAGGATATCCATAATTTTTACCCTTAATAATTATATTAACCTCATCCCTGTATTTTACATATCCCTCTACTTCAGCACCTGAAGGGCCATGTTCCGAGCTGAACATCATCCCGGTCTCAGGATGCCAGGCAAAACCCTGAACCACCCTATGTCCATAAGAATAAACAGGTGAGTTAGGGAAGGGGTTATCTTTGGGGATATCTCCATCAGCAGTAACTCTAAGTATTTTAGAGGCCAGGGAAAGCGTATCTTGAGCTACATAGGGAGTGGTAAGATCACCTGTACCTATATATAGCAATCCATCTGGTCCAAAAGCTATTCTACCGCCTAGGTGGATAGCAGCTGCAGGAATATCATCCAATATCACCTTATCTTCGCTTAATTCATCGCCATCATATTTTAAGCGCACTACTTTACTGGTGAGTTCTTTTTTAGTATTTTCATATGTATGCATTATATAGATGTAGGGCTGAACGGGGAACTCAGGGTGTTTGGCCATTCCCATAAGCCCGGCATCCACTTCTGCTTTTACATCTGGTATTTTATAAAAATCTGTTTTTTCCCGGGTTTTATGTGAAACCTTCACTATTACACCCCTGCGCTCAGCCACTAAGACATCACCGTCCGGTAAGAAGAAAAAGCTCCAAGGAATTTCCAGATTTTCTGCCCATACCTCCACAGTTACCCCTTCAGGATGTAAGATAAATTCCTCTCCAAACTTCTGCGGTTTTTCCCCTAATATAGGTTGAGCATTTTGAGCGAAATTGGTAGATATATAAAAAAAGAGAACTATAACTGTACTAAATATTTTTTTAATATTTTTCATAAAGTGTTTATTAACAAATATTTAGATAGGTATATTTAAATCCTTATTATGGTCATATCTTCGGTTTTAGAAACCTGTCTTCAATTCCATCTTAGATAAATTCTTATCAGGTTTTGCGACTCTTTTTTTCCTTGATCCATATAAATATATTACAAATAACTCAGGCCAATTCCTTAGAATGTTATTAAGGATCGGCCTGATAATTTTAGAGTTAGATAATGTTTACTTCACATATGAAGCATCGTTAAGGTAATGGAAACTCTGTCTTACACTTTCAAGAGGTTCAAAGTTATACCGCTCTACTTCGACAAAATAATAATCTAAACCTTGCTTATAAGCCGCATCAAATATAGGACGGTAATCCATCTCGCCACTTTCTCCCAGTTCCTTTTCATCTTTGATGTGGAGCAAAGGGAATCTGCCAGCGTGCTTGTTGATAAACGTTGCTGGATCTTGTCCTCCTTTTTTGCACCAGTAT
>DATHVH010000260.1:0-6159 GCA_035461405.1 Anditalea sp. | reverse complement strand
AAAAATCAGGCTCTGGGTGTAGGTTTGCCCCACATTGAAGGCATCTCTTATTAACTTCGGTCAATTTAAAAAAACTATATAAAGGAACTGAAAACATATCACCCTTTCTACACTGGGGACAGTTGGCAGAAAGAATGGATTTCCCTACACTTGGAGTGGACATGATAATGCGGTTTGATTGATCAAATATACATATTAACTGGATATGTTAGAATGCGCTGATCATGATATCATATATAATTATACCCAATTTTGTCAATAGTAAATAATCAAAGCATAGGGCTCGCGTTATTTTATAAACTACTATATAATAATCAATAATGTATCTTGCAATAAGTTTAAAATAAATTAATGGTTTGACGATTTGAAATATTGTATTTAACATGTAGAACTCCTATCTATTATAGACTTTTTTATTCTACTTTATATAGTGTGGGGGAAGTGCCAAAGATTCTGTAACTTTGCATAAATGATAAAAATAATAAAAAACAGTTGGTATTGGAAAGGATTGACCTATTTGATGTTGGTCAACTTTATCAACCTGTCTGCAAATTTTTATCATGCATCTGAAATAGACAGCTTAATGCTGAAGCACCAGGATCCTATAGATTCACTGGCAGAATTGGTACTGGAATATGTTTTTAACATGGATGATGAGACTATTCCAGATACCGAGGTACCTCATGAAAAGCGAAAAATGGCTGATGTGAAGCAGCTATATTTAAATGAAAAATTCTCTTATCAGCTTTTCGCTTTTAAACTGAACACCCGCTATTACAGCCATTACGAAAATTTTTATCAAAATTGGTCATTTGACATTAATTCCCCACCTCCTAAAACTGTCTGAGTAGTTCCTATTCAGTCAAACAATTTAAGCCATACTACCAAGGTAATACCTGCTATACCCTTTATATAGTGAACGCTATATGCTATAGCTGTATGTATAGGCAATTATTATAATTCTCACTACTATGAAAATATTACTGTCAGCCCTATTTACTGGGTTAATAGCTATCAATGCATATGCCCAAGAAGGAAGAGAAGTCAGAAAAATTATCGACACACTTACTTACGAAACGCAATCAGGTCTACCTATAGCAGCGTCTAAAATCTATTTTACTGATTCTAAATTTACAATATCCGGATACGGTGAATCTAATTTCATTAATTACTTAGGTCCCAAAAATACCCAAAGTGGTGATTTAGAATTATATATGACCAATATGCAGCGTTTTGTAGCTTACGCTGCTTATAGACCGCAGAAGTGGTTGGTTTTATATGCAGAAATTTTTGCAGAATACATGAATGATGGTCAAAATGAAAGAATGTTTGAATTTATGCCAGAGGTTTTTGCTGATTTTCTCATCAACCCTCATTTTAATCTGCGCTTGGGAACTCACCAGGCATCAATAGGCTATCTAAACAACAGTGATGAGCCAGTCATGTTTTACACGGTAAATAGACCTGAAGTGGAAAGAATTATCATTCCTTCTACATGGATAGACTTGGGCATTATGACTTATGGTAGTATAAATCAAGATTTAAATTGGTCAGCATCCTTATATCAAGGTCTCGATCCTACCAATTTAATCGGGGCTACCTGGATCAGAAGAGGTCGGGCCGAAGCACTGAGGTTTAATTTTGACGGATTTACATTTAATCCTAACCTAAAATACACAGGCATTAAGGACACAGAAATAGCCGTAAATGCTATTTTGGCTAGTATGAGTCATGACGGTATTCATTCCAACACCCATATTCTGAGTTCATATTTGAGGCATAATTATAGGAATTGGTCATTTATGGCCTTAGGAGCTATAGGAGGTACGGATAATACAGAAGGTCTTTATAAACTCACCCAAGCATATTCCCATGAAAATATCGGCCAAGTAATAGGGAAAAATGTATTTGGCTATTACGCTGAGGTAGGATATGATATCCTTCCTCTTTTTGGATTAAACAATAATAAATCGCAAAGCAAAAATTCCTTTTTATTTAAGCGAAATGAACTAAAACTACCCCTATTTGTCCGTTATGAACGTTTGGACACTCATTCACAAATTGATCCCATATTAGCTGAAAAGCCAATTTTTCAAAGTGACCTAACAGCCATAACCATAGGTGCCAATTTTAATCCTAGACGAAATGTGGTATTTAAAGCTAACTATCAATTTAGAAATAATAGACAAGCTCTTTCAGATGGTGCCACAGAAGGCGATAGATTTGAATTTGGATTGGGTTTTATCTTTTAGTAAAAGAGGCTGTCACAATTTAGACGGCCCTTTTACCTTATTTCATCCAAATCATAATCTTTACCTATACCCCAGCGAAGTAACTCTTCCAACTCATACATTTCTAAAGTAGCTAAATCCTTTACTTTGAAGTTTTCACCACTCAACCTTGCCATGATTTCAATAAACCTCTCTTCTCCCATATTGACCAGTCGGTATACCCTACCCACCCTCAAATTATCCAGTGCCATTGCCATTGTACAGTATTTAAATATTGTAAATATATTAGCCAAAAGGCGAACAAATGGTTTAACCGAGATTTATTTTTAAATGTTCCTACTTATCGACAGTGATTAAATCTCCTGAAGCAAAACTCCCTCAGCTTCAAAGGTATATTCTTCTTTCGGGGCAATAATTTTCTCCACTTCTTCTGCGGACAATCCTTCGTCCTCAGCAAAATGGCGGAGAGTCTCCACATCCGTGATAGTTTTAGATGCTTTTCCATCAATGACAGCCATATAGCCTGATGATTTAGTAGGTACAAAAAAGCCGTAATCCTTGAATGTAACCCTCATCTTATTTCCATCCGGTAATTCCATGGTCAACCAACAGCCTTTAGATTTACAAACTTCACTTATCTCTCCCATCACCTTCCCATCAAAAGTCCCAGTTCGCTGTAATGTCTGAAACATATCTGGTATCGTGACTGCTTTGTCCAAAGAAACATATTCACCATAATTTCCAGCAATAGTATCTTGGGCGGTTACGACCGCATCAGTATTACTGGTGCCTGTAGCACATGATGACAGGAGTATTCCTGCTGCAAATAAAACACAAATGATTTTTTTCATAATCCGAACATATAAGTGTAGACACAAAATTAAAGATTACTTTTGGAATTGGAAGCAAAAAAAATAAAAGTAAAATTGTCAATAAACGTATGTATTTTTTAATATATCATTAAATTTACGATACAAACCTTAATAATATTATACCTAATGTCTATTGCGAAAAAATTTATCATCGATTTTGACAGTACATTTACACAAGTAGAGGCGCTAGATATCCTTGGGGAGATCAGCTTGGAGAACTCACCTGATAGGGAAGAAAAGCTCAATTCGATAAAGGAAATTACCGACTTGGGAATGGAAGGAAAACTTACATTTAGGGATAGCCTGGAACAAAGGATATCTATATTGGAAGCTAAAAAACCTCAGATACAAGAGCTTATAGAAGTCCTTAAAAACAAAGTCTCCAAATCCTTTTACAGAAATCAGGAATTTTTCCATGAAAACTCAGATAATATTTATATAATATCCAATGGATTTAAAGATTTCATTGTGCCGATAGTGGAGGAGTTTGGGATTAAAGAAGAAAATGTATTTGCCAACGAATTTGTATATGACGAAAGCGGTAATATCATAGACTTTGACAGAAACAATCTCCTTTCCAAAAACAATGGTAAATCCGAAACTATAAAAACACTTAAATTAGAAGGTGATATTTATGTAATCGGTGACGGATATACGGATTATGAAATAAAAGCATCCGGTCTGGCCAATAAGTTTTATGCTTTTACCGAGAACATTAATCGCCCGGCTGTATCTGCCAAGGCTGACCATATAGCACCAAGTCTTGATGAAATACTTTATGTAAATAAGATGAATAAGAAATATTCCTATCCAAAGAGTAGAATAAATGTCCTTCTCCTAGAAAACGTCCATCCCATAGCGGTGGAGTTAATGAAAAATGAAGGTTATAATGTAGAGATAATGACCTCTGCTATGTCAGAGGAGGAACTGGCAGAAAAAATCTCCACTGTCTCTGTATTAGGTATTAGATCAAAAACTCAAGTAACAGAAAAGGTACTAAAAAACGCCAATCGTCTGATAGCCATTGGAGCATTTTGCATCGGGACAAACCAGATAGATCTGGTTACTTGTCAGAAAAAGGGGATAGCGGTATTTAATGCTCCATTTAGCAATACCCGGTCTGTGGTAGAAATGGCCATCGCACAAATCATATTTTTAATGCGGGGACTACATGACAAATCTTTTAAAATGCACCAGGGTATATGGGATAAATCTGCCAAAGGGAGCTTTGAAATACGAGGCAAAAAACTGGGTATTATAGGGTATGGCAACATAGGTACTCAGCTGTCTGTATTGGCAGAAAATATGGGGCTGGATGTATATTACTATGACATAATAGAGAAACTTGCTTTAGGAAATGCTACCAAAGTGGATTCCCTGGAAGAGCTTCTCCAAAACTGTGATATTATATCGCTACATGTAGATGGCAGAAAAGAGAATGCTAATCTGATGGATAAAGAGCATTTATCTTTAATGAAAAAAGGATCATTATTGCTTAATCTAAGCCGAGGACATGTAGTAGATGTTGCTGCATTAAGAGAGGCTATATTGAGTGGACAGATAGCAGGCACTGCCATCGATGTTTTTCCGGAGGAACCAAAGAATAATGACGAGCCATTTGCTTCAGAATTAATAGGACTTCCCAATACAATACTTTCTCCGCATATAGGAGGCAGTACCCTTGAAGCTCAGCAAAACATAGCTCGCTTTGTACCGGGTAAGATAATGGAATACATCAATACGGGTAACACCTATAATAGTGTGAACTTCCCTAATATTCAATTACCCTTCCTACAGGATGCTCACCGATTAATTCATATTCACCATAATGAACCTGGTATATTAGCAAAGATTAACCAGATCCTGGCATCCTATGAGATCAATATCGTAGGGCAATATCTAAAAACAAATGAAAATATAGGTTACGTAATCACTGATATCAATAAAAAATACTCCAATGAGGTGATTGATGCTATGAAAGGAATCGAAGGCACTATTAGGTTTAGAGTACTATATTAATAACTAATGCTTCCTTTGGAAAAAAGATAATCTAAGTTATAAGTCAATAATCCTTGACTTATTTATCTTCAGATATCTTTTGATCCAATATTTAGTAGCTCATAACTATGGGCCAAAGTTAAATTCTATGGCCTATAGTTTTACAGTTTTATTACCATTTTATATGGCATACAAAAGAGAAAAGCAATACAAGTATTGGACTTATCAGGTTAGGAGAAAGTGATGAAAATATCGATACTATCTTACTAAATTAAAAAGAGGAAAAGCTAATAGAGGAATAGATAAAAAAAGAGAGTCCGGGCCTAGAGTGTTACAAACCTCTTTACTTGACAAGATTTGAGCTGCCCGAATTTCGCAACCTTCCACTGTTATCCTGCTTCCGAAGAAACGAGGTCCCTTACGATAAATCGGTTGGGATGAGGCCTGGTTTTGATAAAAGGCTTCACTCGGCATTTTTGTTAATTGTGAAGTTTGAACATGTCGGCGACCCGAACTCATTACAAATATACGAATAAGATTTTCTAATGTTTAATCATAAGACAAAAGCCATTAAGGTAATCAGCCTTGTCGGGGATTACAGATTTCATAACATACTGATAATTAATTTATCATCCCTGCATAGCTACAGAATACAAAATATTATTTCAATTAAAAATTTTTATCTAAATTCACTGCATCATACACCCAAAATAGCTGCGTTTCCAAACATAAATTGGGTTTTGGAAGAGTTAATACTCGCCACCAAAATAAAATTTCAATTTATAGGAAGATGAATCATATTAAATTTAATTTTGCACATCCATATTTCCAGCCATAATGTACCAGATTAAAAAATTGATAGTTTGTCTTGACTTGTCCGAAATGGATGAAACCTTGGTGAAATTCGCATATTTTATTGCAAAGACGAATCAGACAAGCAAAATCTATTTTACTAATGTTATCCGCAATCTTAATATTCCTAAGGAAGTTTTAAAGGAATTTCCCAATCTTATCAATAGCATGATAGATGAAAGAAAAGGAGAAATGCAGAAGATTAT
>DATHVH010000259.1:0-5979 GCA_035461405.1 Anditalea sp. | reverse complement strand
TAGGTAAAAAGAGGCTGCTTTTTCGATTACAATTCCCTGCTTTGTTTTGTATAGTTTCATAGGTTTGTTATTGGTTTATCACTAGATTAAATTTTATTATTCCGCTTTTTAAAGTTTTTTCTCTTTGGATAATTTTCTTCGAAGAGAAGATATTAATTGATCAGTTAATTTTTCATTTAAATACTTCTATTTAAATATTGTATATGCATAAGTTTAGTAAACTAGGTGAAAACTAGGTAAATGACATACAGAAATAAAGCTGCAGATCCTCCTAAAATGAAGGTTCCTACGGTATAAATCCGGTATCCGGTCTTTACGCCCATCCCGGATAGTTGGGTAACTACCCAGAAGAAACTGTCATTGGCATGAGAAACCACTGCAGAGCCTGCTCCTATAGCTACCACTACAATCGCTTTTTGGCGTTCTGTTTCAAAACCCAGTGGCCCCATCATCGGCAGGATAATAGAGGCCGTGGTAATTAAAGCAACAGTAGAAGAACCTTGCGCGGTTTTAATGGCCGCCGCCAGCAAAAAGGGCAGCCATATATTCAGGTTAACTCCAGCTAAGCTTTCTCCTAATGTAGCAGCTATGCCTGAATTCTGTAATACTTTACCGAAAATACCCCCTGCACCTGTAATTAAAATTACCGATGCGGCATCTTTCAGTGCTTTTCCAACCCAACCATCTGAAGAAAGCATTTTCTTTTCCAGCTTTTTAGGAAGGCTTAAGGAAAGAATCGCCCCTATACATAAGGCAACCACAGGTTCGCCCAAGAAAGAAATAATCTGCAGATGAGGACTGAAAATTTCGATGCTTTCCACAATTGATTTCAGTAGAATTAAAAGAATCGGCACCACCACAGGAATGGAAGATTTAACGATTCCCGGAGCATCCTTGAGCCTGTGCTGGATTTCCTCTTCTGAAATATCCGGATTAGGTTCTATATAGGTCTTCGCCGCATATTTAGTGGCATATAATAAGCAACACATTAAGGCAAAGGCGCTAACAGGCACGGCGATCAGCATGACCAGTCCCAGGTTTGCATCCAGAATGCCTGCCGCCGCTATAGGTCCAGGTGTTGGAGGCACCATGGTGTGGGTGATGGTAAGGCCCAGGCCAAGTGCCACAGCCGGTCCAGCTAGGGATATCCCGGCTTTTTTTGCCAAACTCCTGTTGAGCGGGGCAAGTAGTATAAAACCACTATCAGCATATACCGGAATAGATACAAAATAGCCTATCATACTCATGGCTACAGATACATTCTTCTTTCCTACTATCAGCAATACTTTTTCCGCCAGTGCATAAGCACCTCCTGAATTTTCAAGAAAAGCGCCGATGATAACTCCAAATATAATGATCAACCCTATTTTGCCCAAGGTTTCTCCAAAACCGTCATTAATCGAGGCAATTATAAGATCTAAAGGCATTCCTGTTAGAAATCCGTAAAAAACCGCTACCAGAAACAAAGCCAGAAACGGATGAACCTGAAAACGGGCAGTTAATAAAATGATCAGCACTACACTGATGAGGAGAAATATAAGTACCAAAGTGTTTTTATTTTTTAAGTACTATCACTAAAATCTATTTTTATTAAAAGCTTGTCTAAACGGGGGAGGGACAAGGGGGGATTTTTTTGTTATTGCAACATAAAAAATATATTTGGTATAACTATAATACTATATCATCAATTTGTACTACAAATGAATAAAATTCCGGTATATGTGATTTAAATCGTCTGCATAACCTGTAATAAAAGGTTTGGACGGAATGATTCGAGTAGATTCTCACTTTTGACCCATGGGATAGTACCCACGTTATATATTTATAGAAGTGATGAGCACATGACGACTCCCGATTGTGCATTTAAATCTTTAATCGCATTCCTGAGCTAGGTTAAATCATTAATTCTTCCGTTTATCAATATTTTGTAGCCTATCGAATATTTATCTTCTATATTCCTTGATCATTACTAGAAAATGATGAAACCCTAAGTGGTTTTTATTATCTGCTAATTCAATAACTATGAAAAAAACTCTTCTGTCAGTCATCTGTCTTACCCTCCTAGCTACTCTTACGCATGGGCAGGATAGGAAAATCGAAGTGGAATCTGCCGTAACCACCACTCATAATGTAACCATAAAAGGTAATCGAGTTCCTTATAGAGCTACTGCCGGTACCCAGCCGGTTTGGGATGAAGCGGGAGATCCCATAGCCTCTTTATTTTACACCTATTATGAAAGAACTGATATCACTGATAAGGCAACAAGACCACTGGTTATCTCCTTCAATGGCGGACCAGGATCTGCTTCTATCTGGATGCATATTGCTTATACAGGACCTGTACTCCTAAACATGGACGAAGAAGGAAACCCTACACAGCCCTATGGAACCCGGGCTAATCCTCATTCCATTTTAGATGTTGCGGATATAGTATATGTAGATCCTGTAAATACCGGTTATTCTAGAATGCTGGATAAGGATGGAGACCGGAAGAAATTCTTTGGCGTCAATGCGGATATAGAGTATCTATCTGACTGGGTAAATACTTTTGTTACCCGGCAGAACAGGTGGGCTTCACCTAAGTACCTGATAGGGGAGAGCTATGGTACCACCCGGGTAGCGGGTATGGTCAACCAACTCCAAAATGCTCACTGGATGTATTTCAATGGAGTAATTTTGGTTTCTCCTACTACATTGGGAATTGACCGTAGTGGGCCAGTAGCTGCTGCCAATTATTTACCTTACTATGCCGCTACCGCTTGGTATCATAAAGCATTGGATTCTTCTTTGCAAAACAGAGACCTGGATGAATTGTTACCTGAAGTGGAAGAATTTACAATCAATGAATTTATTCCTGCTATGGTAAAGGGCGGTTTTATAGATGAAAATAAGAAGAGAGAACTGGCTCAAAAAATATCTCAATATTCGGGCATATCCGAGAAGGTAATTTTAGAACATAATCTTGCCGTTCCCACCAACTTTTTCTGGAAAGAACTCCTGAGAGATCAGGGATTGACTGTGGGTAGACTTGACAGCAGATATAGAGGTATAGACAAGACCGGTACAGGTGACCGTCCGGATTTTGATCCTGCACTGACTGCCTGGAACCATGCCTTTGCTCCGGCTATGAACCACTATGTGAGAAACACCCTGAATTTTGAGACCGACCTTACCTATAATCTTTTTGGTCCAGTACATCCATGGGACAGGTCCGGTGACAGGACAGGAGATAATCTCCGTCAGGCCATGGCCCAAAATCCCTATCTGCATGTGATGATACAATCAGGGTATTTTGACGGTGGTACGGATTATTTTAATGCCAAGTATAGCATGTGGCAGATGGATCCGAGCGGTAAATTGCAGGATCGATTAGACTGGAAAGGTTACCGAAGTGGGCATATGATGTACCTAAGAGCGGAAGATTTGGGAACATCCAATGAAGACATCCGGCAGTTCATCCTAAAAGCTACACCAGAAAAAGGAGCACCGGCGAGGTATTGATAAAACGAAGTAAATAAAATAATTAAGCCACGGAGAGATTCGTGGTTTTTTGTTTTAATTGAAGGGCAAATAAACGGGATTAGCCACAAAGAAACTAAGACACAAAGTTATTTACCCCTGACCTTATCAGAAATTTCTATACTAATGGAATAATTAAAATTCAGAGTTGAAGTGAATTACATGTGAAACTCTATATCCTTTAATTTTTGATTAGCATTAAGTTTGGAGGATTAAAGATGAATCGGTAATTATTATCCAATCACCAAATTGTCCTTTGGTAAATTTTTGACATCAAAGACTTTGACAAACTCTTCAAAATTAGAAACGGAATGCGGTAATTTGAGCAATCCTGATATTTCTTGATAGATAGATTCTTTACTCGCCCCATGCTGACGCATGTAGTAAATGGACGTACTTCCCGCAGATTTAGCTAGCTTTTGATGTTGGCTTGCCATGACCAGGGGATGGTGTAAAAATTGGATGTCTCTAAATTGATCGCTGCCTAGTTTTTTGGCTAATAGAAGTTGAGCTACAGAAGAACTGTTAAGGTCTTTGCCACGGATGATGGTATCCACCCCAAAATGAATATCATCAATGACGGAGGTAAGCTGATAGGCTGGCAGACCATCCTTCTTTTTTACTATAAAATACTGAAGTGGTGGAGGCAATCTTGACGAGATAGGCTTACCACTTATTTGTTTGATTTCCGCTACCTCTCCCATTGGGATTTTGATGCGCCAATTTTGATCTGCTTCCTGAAAAGTCAAATTCTTATGTAGACAAATGCCCGGATAGGATAGATCTTTACTGGACCGGCTTACTTTTTTGCGGCTGCAGTCACAGGCGAAAAGGTCATCGTTTTTCAGCAGAATATTCAGAGTATCCTTGTATAATGGTAACCTTTTACGCTGCGACCAGTTTTTTTGGAAGTCCTTGGAACTTATAGGTCCTTCATCCCAGGGGATTTCCAGGAATCGTAGCGTAGTAAAGATATCTTCAACGTATTTATTCTTTGTCCTGAGGTGATCCAAATCATCTATGCGCAAAAGAATACTGGCATTATGTTTCCGGGCTATTGCTGTGGTTATCAGCATAGATAATACATTGCCCAGGTGAAGATAGCCGCTAGGAGTGGGGGCGATTCTGGTTTTATTAAACATGCTTGAATTTAAAGACTACCATTCATCCAAATTAACAGGTATAAATCTGGCGAACAACTCTTCTTTAAACCATTTTTCTTTTTTGGCTTTGATCAGCACCTCCGTATGTTCAGAATGGTATGCGAAATTCATCATGTCTTCAGCATTTTGCCAATGGCTGAAAGTTGCCTGTTCGATGATGGGCAATTCTCCGACGCCTTTGGAAAAAAGAAGGCCATTAGCCTTTTCAAGTGCTTTGTTAGTAGCAGGTACATGCGTCCAGAAAGCAAATAATTTTGGTGTGGAGAGGCTAGCTCTGGTGAGCGTAAACATAGGTCCCGATTTATAATTTACAGATGGCTTAATAGGATTAATGCCATCCCAGGCACCGTGAGATTGTGTACAAGCCATGAAAAACGTTTCACATTCGTGGCTTTTATCTTCCAAATGCTTATAAATTTTAAGCGATTCTAAAGTTTTAGCTTTAGCTGCATTTTCCCAGACACAGAGTAGGGCATAAGTACTAAAATCGGGTCTTATAGAAAAACCAAACTTCCCGGCTCCTGTGCCCAAAAGCTTTGCGAATGTGGTTCCCTCAAGCTTTTCTCCAATAGTCTTGGACAGCTGCATCTGCTTGAGAGCCCAAAGTTGATCTGTAAATGAGTAGGTGAAAAATGAAAGACTAACGATTGGTATTTGATTATTCATTTTTTTAAAACGCTATTCTCTGTCGAAGGTTTATCAGTCATTGCTTATCTTTATGTAAATATCATTAACAATATTTTTATCTACCAACCCAATCATAAATTTACCCCACATGGATTTAAAACTAGCAGTCTTAATAGATGGTGACAATATTCCTTCAGCTTATGTAAAAGAGATGATGGAGGAAATAGCGAAGTATGGAAACCCCACTATTAAGAGAATATATGGTGACTGGACTAAACCCCACCTGGCTAAGTGGAAGAATATATTATTAGAAAATGCCATTACGCCTATCCAACAATACGGCTATACCACAGGAAAAAACGCGACTGACTCTGCCATGATTATAGATGCCATGGATATACTTTATTCTGAGAAGGTAAACGGTTTTTGCCTGGTATCCAGTGATAGTGATTTTACCAGGCTGGCCACCAGGCTTAGGGAAGCTGGGATGACTGTATTTGGTCTGGGAGAAAAGAAAACTCCGGACCCATTTATAGTAGCCTGTGATAAATTTATCTATATAGAAATTCTTAAACAGCGTACCAAGACTGATGAAAAGGAAACTTCAAAAGAAGAGCTTCAGAAAAGTGAAGTGGATAAAATCACCCCAAAAGTCATTAAGCTTATAGCC
>DATHVH010000258.1:0-6650 GCA_035461405.1 Anditalea sp. | reverse complement strand
TATATTCGTTCTTCCTAATAAGTCTAAAGGAGTTATTCTTGTCCCAAGTAGGCACACCACACTCCCATTTACAATTTCACCAGGAATATTGTCGCCAATTACTGTAACAGTACAATCTGCACACTGGCCATAACTTTCTATCGTCCCAAAAAATGTGATGGAGAATATCACCGCAACCAAAAATACTCTAATCATACTAATCTTAATAATGTAAAAATGCTGTTTATGATATTAATTATGTATTTAAGAGCGGCAAGATACTGATTAATTTTATATGGAAACAAATGTTAAATACTTATATTATAAATAATATAAGATTACTTATCATATTATAAACCTAAAACTGGCATTAATAGCCCTAATATTATTAAGGATTAAAATTGGATGATATAAAACGCTATGAAACAAAAAAAGCAGCCTTGAATGAGACTGCTTTCGTTCTATAAAATAATGTTATTTTATTGTTTCAACATTTTTATCCGCTCCACCATGTTCCCCCATTGCAACTCAATTATCCACAGACCTATAGGTGCATTTGCCATAAAATTTCTAGCCTTTTCGTTTAGTTCGTGGAGATCATGGATGATTAATTCTTCAGTATTTAAGCTCGAAGAAAGGATACGCATTGAAATTGGTTCGCCACCATATTGTGATAAGTCTACCAGCTCTAGATTAAAATTGCTACCTTTTGTAGGATTTGGATATGCCCGCCAAACGCCTTTTGAAAATTGCACAGTCGGCAGACGAACTGCTACTATTTCGCTGTATTCATACTGCCCATTAAAATCAACCTGCTTGACACGGTAATAAAGATTCCCTCCAGCCAGGGGCATATCATCGTCCTGAAAATTATATTCCGAAATCTCATCTGTCCATCCCCTTCCAGTAATTTCTCCAACATGGATAAAATTGTCTATTCCGCCATATGATCTTTCAATTTCAAAGTGGCTATTTTCCCATTCCTTGGCAGTAGACCAAGTTAACGTGACTATTCTTTCGGTATTATTAAAATCAACTCCTATCTCTGAAAAAACAACAGGCAAGATCATACAACCTGTATACGTGGCACACGCGCTTTCATCCCCTTCACTTAAACCTCCACAATAGAGAGAAACATCCACTCCATCTCCATCACCATCGGTATTTACCTCTGGTTTATTACCACAAATATAAGCACCTGCTTTATCTGATACATTAAATTTAGAATTACCATCCACAAAAAGTCCTCCCGGGCAATCTTCATCATCAAAATCGCACCCCCCCTTTACTACTAATGTGGCCTCGTCTGACGCATTCATACTTGAATTCCCATGAATCTCTACATTTCCATCAACATTTACTGATGATTGATCTTGTAGATTTACAGTAGCACCGCCACTTATATTAAAATCACCCTTTATCGTAGTATCATTACTATTAGTAATATTCAGACCAGATGAAGTACCTGTAACAGTTACATCTCCTCCTATCTCTACCACACTGTCACCTCCCAATGTAACTTGCGAATCACCGCCTATATGTACATCCTCATGGATTTTGACTGTCGCATTTCCTATAGCATTAAATTGCGTTTCTCCTCCACCAGTTACTTTAAGACTTTTCGTTTCAAAGTGGCCTTCCACATTTATAGCTGAAGTAGTGCCCTGATAATGTGTATCGCCTAATACTTCTAATCCACCAAGTTTCTTAATATTTACTTCTACTTCATTAGCAATGTCCAATTCTCCAGTCACTACCTTACTATTCCCGTCCCCATCAATATTTAAATGTACATTATTCTTCAAGTCAATTTTTCCCTGCACTACAAATGTCCCGTCATTTATAACTTCAATATTTAAAGTTGTTTTCTCTCGTATATTATTGTTATTGGTACTTCTTGCAGCTTCTGGCGTGAGGTTCCCTGAAATCTTTAGATCACCTCCATCTACCACTATTTTTGCTGTTATTTCTCTTTCTTGAGTCAGGTTATCAATATTTAATGATCCACCTGAAACAACCTTAATAGTTACATTCTTTCTCAAATGAAGATTGCCTGCAGAGATCGTATCATTTATTACCAACGTAACCTCACACTCATCATTTCCTATCTCATAGATAGGGTCAGGTGCCACATATACAGGATGGACCCTGTGCTCGATGCCATCTTCTAAAATCACAAAAAATCCAGCTTCTAGAATTGCCATATCGCCAATTGCCATAGGAATATATTCTTTTTGTGCGTTGAACACAGAGTCTTGATAATATACGGTTATTGGGACTGGGGGAACTACTGGATCCTCTTCATTACCTTCAGTATTTTCTCCTCCTTCTGGACCTTCACTTCCATTAGGATCTTCAGGTTCATTTGGATCTATGGGTTCATTTGGCTGTTCTCCTATATCAGGATCCTCAGGTTCTTCCGGTATCATTTCATAACTATACTGCTTGATAATAACAGTATCACCTTCCACGAAAAGGGGTCTTACATAAACCGGAATATCTCGTTCCCTGACTAATGGAGTAGTAGTAGTACATGTACCTGTTTGATCCCAACATGATGGACAAATTTCATCTTCATCATTACAAACCAATGAATTCATATATTCATCTGGTGTGCAGGTATCGTTGCTAGTAAGTACTACCTGACTAAACCCTTCATTTATTACGAAAAGGCATACTGCAAAAAATATAACCGTATATAAATATGGTTTCATAACTTTAGTTTAAAATTTTTATTAATCACCTCTTCAGAATCTTTAAATATTCCACCTGATTGTTCCACTGAAGCTCAATAACGAACAAACCTTGAGGTATTCTACCAAATGCTCCCATCACCTGATCATTGAGTTCGATTTCATTTGAGACTATGAATTGACTCATTAGGCTTTGTGAGGAGATGATTTTCACCTGAATATTTGTTTTTAATTCACTTGGATTTAAACTTGTAATCTTCAGAACATCACCGGCCACTGGATTTGGATAAGCTCTCCAATTGCCCTTTGTAGCCTGCATTTCGGGTACCCGGACCATCACTGTTTTACTGTAGGAATAGTTACCGTTAAAATCCATCTGCTTAAGTCTGTAGTAAACAGGACCAGACCTAAAAGGCAGTTCAGTATCTTCAAAACTATAATCCACAATCATATCAGACCAGCCCATTCCAGCTACCTCACCTATTGTTATAAAATCCTCTATTCCCTTATCAGATCTTTCTATTTCAAAGTGGCTGTTTTCCCATTCTTTCGAGGTGGCCCATGAAATATTTGCAGTTAGTTCATTTACATTAAGCTCAGCCTCTACATAAACATATTCTACTGGGAGTATAAAAAAATCACATGATTTTTCATAATTAGACGGAACATCTACGAAAACACCTGTTTGATTTGAGTTTTCATCATATGATTCACCTTCTACTTCAGGAAGTGTCCCCTGACATACTTTTACAGATGCTGTTTCTTTTATTTCTAATACGGCATTTCCACTGACAGACAATTCACCTGCAATTTCCACTTCACTCGAGCCACCAAACGATATTTGAGCATCTCCTGCCAAAGTAACATTGCCGAGTACTCCTATTTTTCCCTGCCCAATTGCATTCAACTTATGATTTCTACCTCCCTGAATAGTTATAGCGCCTGTTAAGAACACGCCTTCTACATTAATTTCTGAGCTGTTGCCATTATACCTAGTTTCCCCATGGGCAATTAACCCTCCATTAGGCTTTATATTAAGTTGAGCTCGACCTCGTAAATCAATTTTTGAGGTAGTTACAAAACTACTACTGTCTCCATCAATATTTAAGACAGTGTTTGAATTAGTACTTCCTAATGAAAGTTTAAGCTCTCCCAAAATCTCCAATTCTCCACCGTTCTCAAGAAAAACATTCACTTCCTCGCTTCCATCCACTATTAAGTCTCCAATAACAGTCAATCGCCCATTTCCCACAATTTTTAGAGTATTAAAGCTTCCGCCAAATGTCAGATCCCCATTATATGTGACAGGATGGTTTAAAACAATATTGACCTCACAACCCCCAGCTCCTTTTACTAAATTGCTAAATGGCAACGTATTATTCCCTGCAGCACATTGACCTGTAATGTCCCAGCATGTCAGATTATTCACATCCATCGGAGTACAACTACCATTTGAAGTAAAAGTCTGTCCCTTAACAGTGCTTACAGATAAACATAAAAGAGCACAAGCAATTAATACCAATAAAAAACTGTTCATCTATAATCCTTTTAAAAATTTAATCTGCTTCAAAAATAAGAACAAAAAAATTTAAAAGCAAAAAAATGTATTTAAAATAATATAAAATGAATTTTAAATTATATGGTAGATTGATTAAGATAAAGGTTATTAATCATCCTACTGGTAATAATTACATATATAACTACTATAATCTGTAAAAAACTAATCAATAAAATTTAGAGACCTGATATCAAACTCAATTCTTTATTAACAAAATACAAATTCCAATATACAAACAGAATTATATATTATTTATATCCCTTATTAAAAAATTATAGACTATTATTTATTTAAATTACTATAATAAATTTTGTTTTGAATAATTATTTATTCTAAATTCGAGCGGTTATAAACAGTTTTTACCCTGTTCAATATGAAAAAGGTTTCCTTCCTATTAGTGATTGTTTGCAGCAGCTTTCTACTTTCCTGCAATGACGAGATATTACCCACTCTACCAGCTAGCACTATTATTTTGAATTCAAATTCAGAAGAATTAAATGTCAGGGTGGCTAAAGAGGGCACAGGAGTAATTGGCGTTATAAATACAAATAATAATATCACTGCTGGAAGAATAGAAAGCCCCGGAAATCTCCCATTGGAGCTGGTGGCTCAGGTGAATCCGCCTTCTTATGAGGGCAATACGCTTCAGGCTACCCATGTGGATATTCATGAAAACTTTGCCTATGTAACCTATGCTACCCAAGGGGAGAAACATCTCGGCGCAATAGACATTTTTGACATTAGCCAAATTAATACTCCAAAAATTTCCAGCCAAGCCATTTTTACTAATGCTGACCTTACTGCTGTGAAATATCATGAAGGAAAGCTTTACATTTCATCTGCTTTTGATATTGACTCAGAAGCAAGCATAAAAAGCCCAGCTAACCTTATAAGTGTTTCGACACAAAACGGGCAGTTTACATCAGACTTTATAATCGAGCCTCTGAGAGGATTTGCTGGGATGGATGTAACATATACGGAAGAGAATATCGTTACCGTAACTGCCACGCATGGTGCAATTTCACTTTTGACCAAAAACAATCCCATATTAGTAAGAGAAAAATCTTATCCTGACCTTCGTTCTGTATTGGCAACCAAAGAAAGCCTGGTAGTACTTGATGGCATACAAGGAATTCATTTTTTAAATCCTAATTCTCTTCAGCCTATTAGAACAATAGCTCTTGAAGAAGGTCTTCCTGCATCTAAAAGGACTTTGGACAGTTATGAAAACATGCTTATAGTATCTGAGGGTCAAAAAGGAGCTGGCCTTTATGATCTTTCTACTGGTGCTGCTCTCCATCGCTTAAGAATCCCAAACAGAGAGAATAATCCCGAGCATGTGACCAATGCGGTATCAGTAAATAATAGCCACCTTTATATGGCGAATGGTGGTGCGGGAATCAGTATAGCAAATGTTTCAGGACCATCAAGTATAGAAGAAATAGGCGTTCTGGAATTACAAGGCTCAGCTAATTTCATTAAAGTAAATGATAAGCATATAATAGTGGCGGCGGGTACTAAAGGTGTGAAAATACTAAGGATTACCATGGCTGAAGAAAGTTTCAAAAACGAAATATGTGGAAACTTGCCTTACTATACCGGCGGCAATAATATTAATATCAATACCAATAGACCCCAAGGGTATTACGGGTCTGTAGTAGCAGAGACATTAAATATAAATGATCACTTTACTTTCTGTGGATCCTTAGCTGTCAAAGGCTGGGCAAATATTAATTCTAATGGATCCTTCAACATGAACGGCACATTAACTGTAGGGCAATACGGAAAGGATTCTGGAATGAATATCAATGACATTTTCAGCATCGATGGGCACCTTATTATTTATGGCGACTTAACCCTCAACAGTAATGCAAAGCTAGAATTTCTGGGAGAAAATTCTTCCATTACGGTTTATGGAAAAGTCAATAGGAATTCCGGTCATATAATTAGGGGTAAATATGTAGATACAGAAGGAAAGCTATAAATTTCTATTTAACTGTTCAAAATAAATACATTTATCATCCAATGACTGAATTTAAAAGGAAGTATACATTAAAACATAGTTGCCTTAATAGAATGGTGCAAGATGACATTTCTGCGCTGTATATTTACAACTTTAAACATGAATGGATCGATATAAATAGATCTATTTGGCAATTTATTATACCTCTACAATTTTTAAAACAAGATTAATATAATATTTTAATTCTTCTTACAATATATATTAAAACCATAGTTTAAAATAGTAAAATAATATTTTAGTTTAACACCTTTCCATTTTTGATAAAATATTCTAGACAATATTTTTATAAATTTTCATACTTAATGTTGCTTTAAACATATTTTTTTAACAAAAAGTTATATGCCAATCCGTTATCCGCCATATAACGGGTTCATGCATTAATCTTTAAATAAAAATT
>DATHVH010000257.1:0-6348 GCA_035461405.1 Anditalea sp. | reverse complement strand
AATACTTTATTACAACACCAATTATTTGATTATCAGCATATTATATGAATTAAAATTTTAAAATTAGTTGATATTTAAATATTACAAAAGAAAGATTGCAGGTTATTACTATGCAATTGCATTTCATCCAAACTAATGAGTTGTTCTTGTGAGTTTTCAGTGAAATTCATCAAATCCTGGAGTAAAGAATTCCCTCCCTGGATAGGTGGCCAATTAGGTGGTTCAAAAATCCAGCTCCCAGAAGCATCTTTCATATGATTCCGGTCAGAATTAAATGTTTTAATGTATACTTCCGAAGATATAACTTTAAAAAATGGCAAGTCTTTAGAAAGCCAGATATCAGAATTTGGAAAAGTAAAATTTAAGTATTCACACATTAATGATGGAAAAGCTAAAGTAGAATCAAAATCATAAATATGATGAACGCCGTCCTTAGTAGTCATCAATACGACATGATAATCCCACCAAACGGGTTGGTTCTCCTGAGAAGTTTTCTGACAGTAAAATGGACAATTTTTTGTGCTATTCGATATAATTAGCACCTTATTACTATAACCTTCTACTAAAGGATGCTGACATAAATGCCAGATATTCTCTTCACAATAATTGGCTGTATATTTAAAAGCTTCTAAATTCATGGGATGCAAAACTACCACTATTATATAATAAATAGTGATCGTTAACATCTTTTAAATTAAGATAAAAAGCTATAAAAATTTCCGGTTTTTTTACACGCTAATAATTGGCTACAGACTAATTAAACGACACTAAACTTCTATTGAATCTCAAATAAAAATAGAAAGCACTTTCCCCACAAGGTTGATAAGAGCGTTTTTAGGTCTTTTCACTGAAAATCCTGAAGCTTTTACCGAAGATCTCTCAGTTCGCTCTGCTATAGATTGGACTTCCGCCTTTTCCCATTCTCTAGTAAGCTCATCTTCTAGCTTGCTATCAGGATCTACTTTAAACTTTAAAGACTCATAACTTTTAATCTCTTTAGAGTTTAGCCTGTCTTTGCTAATCTTTTTTATGATTAAACTTAAAAATTGAGCCTTCTCCTTATTTTCAATAAGATTTTCCATTTTTCTGTAATTTAAACATCCTTTCGGACCTTCTTTTAACAATATTATATACCGATTTATCTCTTTTAAAAAATTGAAAACTAAATGGTTCATCAAATATATATATTCTTTTGAATTATCCATCAAATCTTCAAAAGACCGGAAATTTCATGGTTTTGTCAGTCTTTAAAGAGAATCTTTTTTCGTTCATATAAATTTGAATAAATAATAAATAGCATTTAATATAATTATTAACTATAACTATAGCGTGATAAATTTTACCTTTAAAAAAATAGAAAAATTTCAAACTTTTTCTATTTGTCACCCACCGTTCAGTTAGCTATAGCCGATTTTGACATATCTTGGTATCACTTATTAATTTATATCCGGAAGATATTTCTTACAGAAAATTTCGAAGTTTGAGAATGGGCTGAACAAATAGAATAAACTTTATACTCCTGCTCAGCTATCTTCCATGCAGTAGAGAGTTCATCTTCCAATTTACCATTGGGATCAACTTTCATTTTCAAAAGATTATATGAATCAACCTCCTTTTTACTTAACCTATCTTGGCTGATTTTTTTCACTACCAGACTTAGGAACTGACTTTGAGATTTATCTTTAGAGACTTTTTCCATTATTTTTTAGTTTTATTATAATGTAAAAGTATTCATATCCGTCCACCTATGCAGAAAATAGTGGTTACCATTAGATTATCAATTCTGAGAATTTTTAATGATAAATTAGTAAACCATTTTAATAAATTTTAAAAATCAAGTTTAATTGAGCCAATTGCTACCAAAGATCATTATTTAAGAATATTTTCAATAAAAAAGCTTTAACCTTAACTTAACAAGCAAAGGAAATCAGCTGCAAAACTGAAATATTGCTTAATTTTGAAAAAGCCAATTCATCTTTTACTATTTATATAAAAATACCCCACTTATAGGTTCTTTATTCTAAAATCTATATTAATATTAATACATAATCCGAATTCTCTTCCATTAAATTTTGTTTTTTTAAAAGGCCTATGTAACAATCTTAAAATATTAAACTATGAGACCTCTAATTAGATTAAGACTCACTATGGTGATTGCCTTCTGTATTATGTGTGTTTCCATCCCAGTAATTAATGCCCAAGAATTTGACGAAACCTCATACGAAGGCCTTCAAGCACCTTCTTTTGTATTGCCCGATCTTGAAGGAAACAAGGTAAGTTCAGATGATTACCTTGGCAATTTTGTCGTGATCCATATTGCGACTACCTGGTGTCCATTTTGCAATGCGGAAGCACCTTATTTAGAGCTATTAACTCAGGAATATGAGGATAAAAATGTAAAGGTGTTGATTATCGATGTTAAAGAACCAAAAAGTTTAGTCAAAAAAAGTTTAAAGGAGCGATTTGATCTTTCTTTCCCCGTTTTACTTGACTCTGATGGTACTGTAGCAGCAAGTTTTGCTCCAGATGGTGTCCTTCCTGACCTGGAACGTGATGAAGTGATGTTGGCATCCAATATATTGATTGACCCTGAGGGAAAAATTCAATATCTATCTTTATTGGATTCTAAAAATTTTGACGCCAAACTGGTAAATCTTAAAGCTAAATTGGATGATCTCCTTGCTGCCCAATAATGTCTTATATGTATGGTTGGTATTTAGCTTTGGTTCTGTAACATCCTTATATGGCCAACAAACTGATTTTGTTAAATTATATTCCCCGACTAACTATACTCTAACTGCAGAGAAAAACCAAAGTTTTGTGATCAGCTTTAAAATCAAAGATGGTTTTCATATACAGGCTAATGAAGTGCTGGATGACAACTTGATTCCTTCTTATATAAGTTTTGAAGAAAATCCGGATGTAATACTGGGAACTCCTATTTATCCTAAGGCAGAGAAGTTTTTGATGGAAAGTTCAGAAACACCTTTACTGGTATTCAGCAATGAAATTAGTATTTCTGTACCTATCATTTCATTTTCTTCAGAAACAGAGGAGGATATCGTTCTGAGAGGCAAATTGTTTTACCAGGCCTGTGACAGCTCGAAGTGTTATTTTCCAAGAGTTTTAGAGTTTATGTATATATTAAGCTGTGATTAGTAAGTTTCATTTGACCTGAGATTACAAATTTATTTTATAATCCATTGATGCATAATCATTTTCTCCCCTAACAAAAACTATACTTAAGATTTTTTAGGCATCATGACATATATACATATTACTTTACCTCATAGTCTCCCACAGACAGTAATATGAGTAAATTAAATTTTAGGTCCTTATTTTGCTTAATAATCCAATAACGCCCTACTAGTTTTATAATAAATTAAGTAATAATAATATTTTTCTAATATAAATTTTTATTAAACTCAAGTTAAATGGCAAATTTAGGTATTAATAAGATTAATGGAATATTGATTTTAACTTTAGCCCTTATTACAATTTTTTATATTGGTGAACCATTTCTAAAACCTATTACATTGGCATTTTTCTTTGCCACCCTGATGAAACCAGTATCAAATTTAATGGAAAGGTGGGGAGTAGGTAGAGTGATTGCTTCTTTGCTCTGTACGATTATAGTATTTCTGTGCGTATCAGGATTAATTTTTTTAATAATGAAACAGGCTTCACAGTTTGCAGATGATCTTCCCAAAATGGCTGAAGAGTTCCAGGATTTCATACCAGAAATCCAAAATAAAATCGCAAACTCCACTGGTATAACCGCTTCCCAGCAAAGTCAATTTTTCGAAGAGCAATCAGACGGAATGTCCTCAGGCTTACAAGTCTATGTCCAAGGCATACTCCAGAATCTCTTGACCACTCTTGGTCATTTTTTCTTAACCATGGTTTATCTTTTTCTATTTTTGATTCATAGAACAAAATTCAAAAAAGTGATTCTTCAATATATTCCCAAAAATAATCAGGATAATGGTAATAAGGTAATATCAGAGGCTGCGACTGTATCACATCATTATCTATGGGGCAGAATCAAAGTAATGACCATCTTGGGAATTATGTACCTTATTACTTTTTTGGCATTTGATATTAGATATGCAATACTCTTTACAGTTTTAGGATCGATCATCACCATAATACCGTATATAGGGCCGCTATTAAGTGGAGTATTGCCTGTAGCTTTTGCTCTGGTAGAAGGAAATGACACTCAATTTATGTTGCTTTTTGCTACAGTGATCTTAATTATACAACTTATAGAAAGCTACATATTAGAGCCATGGATCATTGGGAATGAAGTAAGTCTTACTCCCCTATTTATAATTATTGCTATTATAATTGGTGGAATGCTATGGGGAATATTAGGTATGATATTATTTGTCCCACTTTTTGCCATTTGTAAAATTATCTTTGACCATATTGATAAATTAAGGCCATTGGGATTTTTGATGAGCAATGTAGATGATGCAAGTGTCAGCCATAAGCTTAAAAAAGAAAAGGAATATTTATCCTAATTTATAGTGTAGGATTACCCTATAAATCTTTCCAGCTTCTTTTTTAGGAAATCATTTTCTCTCTGCAAATCATCAATTCTATCTAATAATTGTAAAATAGCGCCTATTCCTTCAGCATTGATGTCGAGTTCTTTATAAAGCCTGACAATCCTTTCTAAATCACTAAGGTGATCTTCATCAATAAAATATACATCATCTACCAATATAATTTCTATAAGACCAGCATCTTCTACTGTATAAATAAATGAATTCTCTACATTATGGTAGGTGCAAAAAGTCTCTATAGCTATCAAATTTCTATATTCCATGACTATTAAGGTTAGAAAGCTTGGTGAACAATTCCTTTTCTTCATGATTCAGATCTGTAGGAATTTTTATTTTAAAGGTGACATATAGGTCACCAAATTCCCCTTCCTTTTTATAGATAGGAAAACCTTTGTTTTTCAGTCTGATCTTAGTCTCATTTTGAGTGCCTGGTGATATCTTAACTTTCACCTTACCATTCAAAGTAGGTACGACCAGGCTTCCTCCCAATACAGCAGTATACAAGTCAAGATCTACATTGGCATAGAGATCGTTTCCTTCTCTGATAAATTCTGTATTGTTATTGATCCTGAAAGTAATATATAGATCACCTTTTGGCCCTCCATTAATCCCTTCACCCCCATAACCCCTGATCTTTATAGTCTGTCCATCCTCCGTTCCTGCAGGTACGGTGATTCTAATATTTTTCCCATCGACGGTCAAAGTATGTTTTTGGGTGGTAGTGACATCCCTTAAATTAAGATGTAGCTCAGCTTTATAATCAGGACCTTTGTATTTTACTCCACTTTGAGAATGGCTATAAAAACCTCCTCCGCTACCACCAAACATGGAACCGAAAAAATCCGAAAAATCTTCTTCAGAAAATCTGCCTGAATAAGCTCTTTGGCCAGAAGACCTTGAAGATTGCCTAGCCTGTTCATAAGCTTCAGCATGCTGCCAATCTTTCCCATATTGGTCATATTTCTTCCGCTTTATAGGATCGCTCAGCACTTCATTAGCTTCGTTTATCTGTTTGAATTTAGCTTCAGCTTCCTTATTGCCAGGGTTCAGGTCTGGATGATATTTTCGGGCGAGTTTTCTATAAGCCTTCTTTATCTCTGCCTCACTGGCACCTTTATCTACTTCTAAGACTTTATAGTAATCAATGAATTCCATAGCATTTGAGTTATCCATCATTTAGTACCAAGAGTACAAGGTACCCAATAAAAAAAAGAAATATATAGTATATACGCTGCAGTTAGCAGCAGTATTTAGTCACTGATTTTGGATCGAAGAAAATGATATCTTCCTATATTCCTATGTCACTATTCATTCTACATTCGAAGTTAATAGGAAGATCTTTGCTATTTGGAAAGAAAAGGCAGGATTTGCAAATTTGCCAATCTACATATCATCCTCAACTCCCCTACCACCATAAACCGTTTATTTTATCGGTCTCATATCTTCGTACTTCCCCCTTTTACTGTCTTACTACTTATCCCTTCACACTTCATAGTTCCATCATATCCCCTCTTCTCCCAAAAGGGGAGATGGCTTTACCTTTTTGGATCGCTGTAGTTTAAATCCTTCTATAGCATATTTCCTGATGTGTTCCTGCATCTCTTCCACCGAATCTGTAAGAAGAAATAAATCCAAATCCTCTTTGTTTATTGTACCATACTCAGCCATAAATTTAATATGGTCATAAATGTGTCGGTGGAAATCTGTGCACATCAGAACCACGGGAAAAGACCGCATGACTCTGGTCTGAATAAGCGTCAAAGCTTCAAAGAATTCATCC
>DATHVH010000256.1:0-8854 GCA_035461405.1 Anditalea sp. | reverse complement strand
CAGGGCCTTCGATGATAAACATCACCGTCCCCATGACCAGCACTATAGTCAAAACTGAGCCTATAAAGATTAGTATTTTTCTTCTACTGGCCAGCAAAGCATCACCTATATAATTAGCTTCGGATAGGTATCGGCCCATCTTCATCACACGCAATACTCTAAGAAATCTCAAAGCCCTAATTACAGTTAAAAACTGTGTACCTACTATAAAAAGACTTAAGTAGGTTGGGATAACGGCCAAAAAATCCACAATTCCATAAAAACTAAAAATATATCCACGAGTTCTTCTGGTAAGCCAAACCCTTAATCCATATTCTATTGTAAACATTATTGTAAATACCCATTCTAATGTGGTAAGAATCGGTCCATAAGCTTGTCTATATGCATCGACTGATTCTATCAATGCAACTACAACACTTCCCAAGATGAGGATAAGCAAGACTACATCAAACATTCTTGAGGCCTTATCATCAGACTCGAATACTATATGAGCTAATCTAGCTTTAGTGATAGGCATAAATTATTACAAAAATTTATAATTTAATTGAATAAGAATAAAGTAAATGATTATCCGCAATGATGCCAGTAAGCTGTATTTCTTTGTTCCGATAGCTATCGGAAGGGACGGAAGACCGATGACCGAAGCTAGCATTATCTTGTTATGGTCCATTCTTTTACTGGTTGATGTCTACTACTGGTAACAAGGCGGATATACATAAAGTAAAAATAATTGAAATAAAACAAAGGTTATGATTATGTTGAAAGAACTTCCCAAAGGAATTATTGAGTTAAAAATAAAAAAAGACCCACTGGTCTGTATCACAGATCAATGGATCTAGAAAGCTTTTATTTTTTTATTAAGCTAAATGGGAATGATACTTTTAATTAGTTATCAATGGTAAAAGAAACCTTGGCATTTACCCCGTAAGAAACGATTTGATTATTTTCTACGTTGGCTTTCATTTCCTTTACATAGATAGATGAAATATTCTTAACAGACTTCGATGCCTCCTGTAGGGCATTTTTTACGGCATCATCAAAACTCTTATCGGATGAAGCGATAATTTCTATGATTTTAACTACTGACATAATAATGTTGGTTAAAGTGAAACATAGGTATATTAAAATAACATGGCCCAAAGGGGATTGTTTTTTCAAATTTGGCTAAACGCTAAAGATTAATGAATTAAAAAATAAATTCAGGGGAGCGCTGGTCCTTACTACCTAAAGCAGTGATACGATATCATTTATTTGATTTTTATTGCAAAAAATAATTCATTCCATCACCAAAAAAAATGAAATAAAATTAAGTGAGTTTGCTTATCATTACAATACTGAATATAAATAAGCAGGTCCCTCCTCAGGGACCCGCTAAACCTTATACTAAAAATAAACTGCAATTAAAAAAAAATGTCTTAAAACCTATTTAAAAGCCACTCAACAAAACCTCAATAAGATGAATGCTTTTCTTTCCAACCTAAATCAAAATCCTTGCTAAACATGAAAATCCAGAGATTTTCTTGTTTCCGATATGTGAAAGTCAGGAAAAAAATCGAAGCTACAAAATCTTGTAATCACATTTTATTTAAGGAAAAACCCTGTTTATTACCATTTTAGCATTAAAAAACTTTTTTGTAAATTTCAAATACAGATTCTATACCTAAAGAAATTTTAATATTTTTTAAAAAATTATTTAATTTCTATATCAGATTGCATGAAAGAATAAAATTTTTGGAATTGGCTGTGAATCTAAATATTTGACTTGATGATGTCACTCCATTTAAAGAATAAATATTTTATACCAGAACGCCATTCTACAGAATGATAAGTACTTATGTGTACATAGAATTTTTTTGCAAAATTATTAGCTATCTCCATAATTAAGCAACGGATAACAGATCTAGTAGGAAAGGAAAATTAATATTGAGATGAGCGTGCATAAGCTATAAATTCTATCAAGCCTCTGTAGTGGAATGTTTAAAATATTTTAATCCGTCATATTATTAATATCTTTATTGCAATTTTAAAGGATATAATTTACAATTTGGTCATATAGAAATTCTTTAAAAGACCAATAAGATACTTAATATTAGGATATTAGCCTGTGTATTCTACCTAAGGATAATTTCAGGTTTGATAAAAAATTTTAGTTGAATGTTTATGAATGAAAAAAAATATGACCTAATAATAGTAGGCTCAAGCTTTGCATCCACATTTTTTCTAAAGCAATATTTAAAAAAAGCTACATCAAAATCGAAAATCTTAATTCTTGAAAGAGGTCATATATTCCCACATTCTGATAGATTGAAAATTCAAAGAAGGGAAAAACCTAACGTTGAAAATTTAAACGAAAATAATACCGACACTTTTATCAATGCTACAAAAAATAAACAGTGGGAATTTTTGACGGGCTATGGGGGTAGCTCTAATTGTTGGCACGGATGCACTCCTCGTTTCTTACCATCTGATTTTAAGATGAAGTCTTTATATGGAGTAGCTGAAGACTGGCCCATCCAATATGATGATTTAGAACCTTATTATACCGAGGTGGAAGACATCATGTCAATTTCAGGGTTAAATTCACCTTTTCCAAAAAGTAAACCTTACCCTCAACCGCCACATGTTTTCAGCACAGTTGATAGATTATTGAATGAAAAGTATGGCGATTTATATATAAACCCTCCTACTGCTCGTGCCCGAATACCAACAGATGGCAGAGGTGCATGTTGTGCCAGTGCTGTATGTTCCATTTGTCCAGTAAATGCAAAATTCACCATAGAAAACGGGATGAAAGAGGTTTTTCAAGATCCTAGGGTTGAGTTAGTATATGGAGCTCAGGTTTATGCCCTTGATATAGAACAGAATATTGTAAAGAAAGTAAATTACATATATAAAGGGATCGAAAAATCGGCTTCGGCAGAAATTTTTGCATTAGGCGCAAATGCCATTTTTAATGCCCATATTTTATTGAATTCAGGTGATAATAACCCATTTACAGGTAAAGGAATTGGTGAACAAATATCTTTAGAAGCAAGAGTTGACCTTTATAATATGGATTGTGTGGGGGGTAGTACTAAAGTAAATGCCAATGGATATATGCTTTATGATGGAGAGCACAGAAAAAGTTTCGCGGCATGTCTGATGGAAGCCAATAATACTCCTTACATTCGTTTTGAAAAGGGCAAATGGAGACATCAAGCCCGCTTTCGTATGATATTTGAAAATCTTCCCTCAATGGACAATTATGTGGCTCCGTCTCCGAACAAAATGAAACCTGAAGTTCATTTTGGTGGAATAACAGAATATGCCCTAAAAGGAATTGAGAATATGAAAAAAGTCTTACCTGATGTATTATCCTGTTTACCTGTAGAGCAAATTGAATATTCAGGACTTCATCCGACTGAATCACATATCCTAGGATCTACCAGAATGAGTGATTCTAAAGATTCGGGAGTAGTAGATAAAAATCTAATTCATCATGAGTTTAGAAATTTATTTGTTTTGGGTAGTGGAACATTTACTACTTATACCCCTTCCAATCCTACTTTGACACTATCCGCCCTATCATTGATGGCTGCCGATAAATCATTCTAATAAGATACATCATGAACCGTAGAAAATTTATTTCTATTACCGGCATAGGAGCAGCAGCATTAGCACTACCTGCGGCAGGTATTTTCGCTAAGACCTTACATGAGACGGTCACGGATATAATATATAGAGAGTTTAATTATTTAAATCTAGATAAAGAGGGTGTAGATTTATACGTTCATGCCTATCTGGAAAAAAACAAAAAAGATTTATCCTACGAAATGAAATTAAAAGCTTTTGATCTATTTCGAATAAGCTCAGAAAAATCTACAATTCTCACTCAGATGACACAAGATTATATTTTGTCCACCGACTTTTTTATAAACAAAATGGATGAATCTAAAACAGTACATTTTATAGGAGCTTATGATGCATATAATACTCCGTGTGCCAATCCCTTTTCCAGCTTATATTATCCCTCTGACAACATTTGATTTTTATGCATCCATTATCTTATACTCAAGAGAAACCAAGCCAATTAAAAACTTCTTTCCATGAAATTGCTGATGTGAGATACCAACTTTTTGCGATTTTATGGGTGGTTGCCACTTTGTTTCACTCTGTAAAAAATCGTGAACTGGATGATGACCTAAGCTTAATTTTATTATCATTATCAGGACTATATTTTTTTTATAATACAAAATCGATTTTAAGATTTGTTGTGTTTCTATTAATGCAGTTTACTGCAATATTGATATACATGCCTTATGTCAGTAACCACTGGATTTTTTCAGGGTTTGTATGCTTGACCTTACTTACTTCCATTTTTATTCTAATCATTAAAAGCAAATCATTTCAAATATCAAGGTCTGAGTTATGGAATATTTTCGCTCCGATTATTCGGATTGAGCTGATTATACTTTATTTCTTTGTTGTTTTCCATAAGTTAAATTATGATTTTTTTGATCCGAATATAAGCTGCGGTACAGACTTAATTAAAGCTACCATGGGTATAGGATTTCTGCATTTGCCAGAAAGGATTCTACACATGAATTCGTATGCAACTATAATTATAGAAACACTTATTCCCCTCTTACTGATATTTAAAAGAACAAGAAATATTGGTGTATTGATTGGATTGTTATTTCATAATGTAATTGCTTATAATAACCATAATGGTTATTATGATTTTTCCTCTATGATCTTTGCACTGTATTTTTTATTTACTCCTGCTATTTTCGGTATTAAAATAAGAGACAGCTTTATTAAATTTCTTCAATTCAAAAAGAGATTGTATCAAACTTCTCCAGAATTTAAAACCTCCAATGTCATATTATTTACTTGCATTGCCTTTCTTTGTTTAGGATTAATTATAGGATTAAACAGATTTATCAATGATTATGTGTTGATCTTCTGGACATTGTTTAGTGTAAGCTACATTTATATCTACGTTAAGACTTTATTAATGGTCTACTCAATTAATGAACAGAAAGAAAAGCAGTTTAGAATAGAATACAGTTTATTATTGGTATTCCCAGTAATGGTATTTATAAATGGTTTAAGCCCCTATTTAGGCTTTAAAACAGAAAACTCTTTTTCTATGTTTTCAAACTTGCGAACAGAAGGTGGGATATCTAACCATTATTTAATTCCTACAGATCTCCAAGTTTTTGATTATCAGAAAAACTTGGTAAAAATCACCTCTACTTCTGATCCTGTATTATTGGAACATGCCCAAAAAGATCAGTTAATCACATTTTATGATCTTAATAATAGGGTGTCAATAAGCAATCCGAAATATGTAAATTTCATATATAAAGGAGAATCCCATGAATATGTGATCGGGCAAAACGATCATATGGGATTGAAAAAGAGACCTTCATTTCTTTCAAGGAAAATATTACGTTTTAGACCCATTAGCAATAGTGGAATCAATAATTGTATTCATTGACAAGTCTAAAGCAATTGAAACAAAACAAATCAACCAGGGAATTTGATGACTAGATTATTAATTTTTATAGTAATTAGCGCTATATTTTTTCATACTAAGACATTTGCTCAAGTTAAAAGAGAAAATCCAAAAATTGTAGTTGGCTTGGTCATAGACCAAATGAGACAGGAATACCTTTTTAAATTTAAGGAAAGGTATGGAGAAGGTGGTTTTAAAAGGCTGATGGAAGAAGGTTTTATGATGAAAAATGCACATCTTAACTATATCCCTACTTATACAGGACCTGGCCATGCATCTATCTATACGGGGACCACTCCTTCAAGCCACGGAATAATAGCTAACGATTGGTTTTTGAGAGAAGGTGACAGATTTATATATTGTGTGGAAGATAGATCAAGGACAAATATAGAAGGAAGCATTAAAAATGGTTACGTATCTCCCAAGCATCTAAAGACTACAACTATCACAGATGAACTTAAACTCTCCTCTAATCATAGGTCTAAAGTGATTAGTATCGGTCTTAAAGATAGAGCAGCGATACTTCCTGCAGGTCATCTTGGGGATGCTTACTGGTATGACGGTATCACAGGTGAATTTATGACTTCCGACTATTATAAATCTGAAGCACCACAGTGGTTAATAGATTTTAATGCCAGAGAACTTCCCCGTAACTACCTCAACCAAGTATGGGAAACCCTTTACCCAATAGAGACTTACATTCAAAGTATCTCTGACAACAATAATTATGAAGCAGGATTTGAAGGAAAAGCTACCCCGGAATTCCCCTATGACCTTCAAATGCTAAGACTAGAGAACGGTGGATTTGGGCTTTTGCGAGATACTCCATTCGGCATATCTTTAACATTTGACATGGCCTATGCCGCCCTCAGGGGGGAGAATTTGGGTCAAGGTGAAGAGACTGATTTTTTAGCCATTAGTATTACCCCTACGGATTACATCGGACATAAATTTGGGCCCACATCGGTGGAAATAGAGGATACATATTTGCGCTTAGACCGAGATATTGAATTATTTCTAGACAGTTTGGATCATTTATTTGGAAAAAATGAATATTTGCTTTTCCTTACATCTGATCACGGTGTAGCAGATTTTACCGAATATATGCAGGACCAAGGACTTCCTGTTGAAAACATAGCGCTCCACGAGCTAAAAGCTGAATTAAGGGCTTTTTCAATAGAAAGATATGGTAAATTATTTCGTATAGAAAATTATATCATCACTGGCATATTTATCTTAATATCATTTTCATTATCTATATATTTCATTTATCACTTCACCAGTTCTACTAAAAGATATATATGGCTAGCGATAATTTTTTTAATCTTTAGTACATTATCTGTACTTTATTTAATTAGGTCATATAACACTTATAAAGAAAGGAAGGAAAACTGGATCACAGAAGTAACAAACCAACAAATTTTTCTAAACCGAGATTTAATTTATAAAAGAGGACTAGACTTGGGCCAAGTACGTAGAGATATAGCTGAATATGCTAAGAGTATGAACGGAATGAAAGAAGTTTACACATCTTCTCAACTTACCTCAGAAAATTATATCAGTGGAAATGGTTTAAGCTTGAAAAATGGGTTTGTAGAAGAGTTATCAGGAGATATTATGCTAGTATTCAAACCATTTTGGGTCCCCATCCATTGGAAAGGTACCACCCATGGTTCAGGATATAGTTATGATACCCATATACCTGTTGTGTTTTATGGTTGGGATATTGGAAATGGTGAAAGTGAAGCTTATAGCACAATTACAGATATTGCACCAACGCTTTCAATGATCCTGAATATAAGTCTCCCTTCCGGAAATTCGGGAAGCCCACTTATACCGGTTCTTGAAAGTCGAAATAAATAGCAGAAAAAATAGTGACAATTAAATAAGCGTCGGATATTAGATATTCCATAAATATCTAATATCCGACGCCTATTTTAAAAATTATAACTATTAAACAGCATGTTCCAAAATTTTAACTACATCATCATGATGGATATCCTGATGCTCTCCTAGACCGATTTCTCCGTTTCTTTTTGCTAATCGATCCGCTATTTCAGATATAGCATCAGGCTTTACATCATAGTCCGCAAGCTTGGTTTTGATATCAAGGCTCTCGAAAAATTCCACTGTTTTTTTGATCGCCTGATTTATCCTTTCTTCTTCAGATCCTTCGGTTAGTTGCCATATCCGTGATGCATACTGCAGTAATTTTTCTCTTTTCTGAGCGGACTTATGTTTGAATATGCCAGGCATTACTATGGCCAGTGTTCTGGCATGGTCTATATCAAATAAAGCAGTGAGTTCATGACCAATGCCATGTGTAGCCCAATCCTGAGGAACTCCTACCCCTATCACCCCATTCAAGGCCATGGTACAAGCCCACATGATGTTTGCCCTTGAATTATAGTCTGTGGGATTTTCATAAGTTTTTGGACCTTCTTCTATTAACGTCAGCAGGATACCTTCTGCCATACGATCCTGCAGCGGTGCATCTGCAGGGTAGGTCATATATTGTTCCATTACATGGGAAAACGCATCTACCACGCCATTAGCTATCTGACGCTTAGGTAAAGAGAAGGTAGTTTCAGGATCCAGGACAGAAAACTGAGGATAAACAAGAGGTGAGCCGAAGGCTAATTTTTCTTTAGTGGATTCTCTCGTGATCACAGAGTTGCCGTTCATCTCAGAAGCTGTGGCAGGAAGTGTAAGTACTGTTCCTATCGGCAAAGCATCTTTGACCTTAGCTCGATCGGAGAGTATCATCCAAGGATCCGTTTCAATATAGACTCCTGCAGCTATGAACTTGGCGGCATCTATTACACTGCCTCCTCCTACTGCGAGGATAAACTCTATATTCTCATCTTTCACGACATCAATAGCTTTTAAGCATGTTTCATATCGTGGATTTGCTTCAATTCCACTAAATTCGGTAATGTTATATCCTTTAAGTGCACTCATCACCTGATCATAGACCCCGTTCTTTTTGATGGATCCTCCGCCGTAAAGCATTAGAATCTTTTGGTTCATATGGAGTTCCTTGCTGATATTGGCTATCTGACCTTTACCGAAAAGTATCTTGGTAGGGTTTTTAAATTGAAAGTTGTTCATGAATTATTAAGATTTAGTGTGTTGGTGTAGAGGTAACAAATAATAGGGGAAAATGATTTAGATGTCAGATGACCGAAGTAGGATGTAAAAAAATAGTAAGAAGTAAAAAGTGAGAAGTAAAAGGTGAAAAAGGACGGGAGAACGATGAAGTAGTAAATTGTAATTTGTCAAGACCGTACCTTAGTACGAAATATTGGTAGAGCAATAATTAAAGCTTCATGCCGTGCAGTCGGTGCGGAATAT
>DATHVH010000255.1:0-9620 GCA_035461405.1 Anditalea sp. | reverse complement strand
AGAGATCAGGTATTGCCTGGTTGGTTCAATTTCATTCATGATAAATTTGACACCCCTGTGAGATCTGTTATCATTACTGGATTGATCTGTATAGGACTGGCAGAAGTGGGTAATATAGAGCAACTTGCTAAGATCTCCAGTGTTATGTTTATGGTTTCTTATGCCTTGATCTGTTGGGGACTGATTAAGATGCGTCGTGATAAATTTGATTGGTATAAGCCTGGGTTTAGAGTACCTTGGGTACCTTTTCTTCCAGCGATAGCTGGATTGGCCGCCCTAAGTATTATAGTTGTAATGGACCTGGTGCCTCAGTTGGCAGGTCTTGGATTTGGGTTATTAGGTGTCGCCTGGTATTACCTATGGGTGAGGAAAAATTACAAACAAGGAGGCAAAAAGGAATCCGGATATGAAGATGAAGAATAAGTATTTTCATGATTCTATTTTGACTGTTTAAATAGCATCAAGGATATCTTTTTAAATTTAATTGATAACTCCCTATATTGGCCAAACCTTATCACTCTACTAAAATCATATGACACCAAGAATTTCTGCTTTATTGAATTCTATTATCTTTCTAATGTTAATAACTGTTTCTGCTGAAGGACAAGTTAACCAGACTCCCCAGGTAGACAGGCAGTATATAAAAGAAATGGAAGGGCTGGCTAAGCTTCCTTTTGTAAATGATGCTATGGTAGCTATCAGTGAGATGGAGCAGAAAACAAGGGAAGATCTTATTATTCTGACTGAAATTCCAGCGCCCCCATTTAAAGAAGAAGAGCGAGCAAAAATGTGGTCTAAGATGCTCCTTGAAACGGGGATGGATACTGTTTGGATAGATGAAGTTGGAAATGCCATAGGGAAAAGAAAAGGGACCAAAGGTGATAGGTCAGTCTTGATAGAAGCACATTTAGATACGGTGTTTCCTGAAGGTACCGATGTGACTGTAAAAGAGAGAGGAGATACTTTATTTGCGCCGGGCATAGTGGATGACACTCGCGGCCTCGCCGTTGTGCTGGCCATTGCAAGAGCTATAAATAAAGCAGGTATCCAAACTGAGGCGGATTTACTTTTTGTAGGAGTAGTAGGAGAAGAGGGGCAGGGAGATTTAAGAGGTGTGAAACACCTTTTCGGGGATAAAGGTCAAAAAATAGATGCTTATATTGCCATAGAAGGTGGAGGGCCGGATAGGGTTACTTTTCAGGGAATTGGTTCCCACCGATACAGGGTTACCTTCAAAGGGCCAGGAGGCCATTCTTTTGGAGCATATGGCCTAGCCAACCCCCACAATGCACTGGGGAGAGCTATACATTATTTTGCTGTAGACGCCGATGAGTATACCAAAAAAGGAATCAAGACCACCTATAATGTAGGGGTAATTGGTGGCGGCACTTCCATAAACTCTATTCCCTTTGAATCTTGGATGGAAGTAGACATGCGCTCAGAAAGTCCAGAAAGAGTAGAGGGTATTGATCGTATGTTTCAAGAAGCGGTAAATAGGGCGCTGAATGAAGAAAATAAAATGAAACGAATAGGAGAGGACCTTACAGTGGATATAGAAATGATAGGGAATAGGCCAGCAGGCAGTATAGATCCAAGCACTCCCCTTGTACAAAGAGCAATGGCGAGCAGTATGTATTTTGATGTAAAGCCTCGAATAATAGTAGGATCTACAAATGCCAACATCCCATTTTCCCTGGGCATACCGGCAGTCACTATTGGATCTGGTGGTAAGTCAGGGGGAGCCCATAGCTTGGATGAGTGGTGGGTTTCAGATAAAGGGTCTATCCCAGCTATTCAGCGGGCACTGCTGCTGCTTTTAGCTGAAGCAGGTCTGAAAACTGGAGCAAATTAAATAGACCAAAATAAATTACGGCTTTAAATATATTTTTGCTACGAGAGGTGTTGAAGATAGTTAAAATGTCCACAAACCTTGATCAAGTTTGCTACATGAATTTTTGAGAAGGGCATGCTGCAATTATGGCTTGCGGAATGCTTCAGTCAGGACAAACACCTACATACTGATTTATTCACTTATAACTGCCAAAAGGGTCTAGTTTACATTAAAACCTTTTGGAGATTATCTGTATTTTTCAAAGTGATAAATTTAGATCCCCATTCATCATTAATTATTCCCAATCATATTAAAGAAATATTTTGACTGGTTTTTTACTCTTTAATTAAAAGAAAATTTGAAAACTTTTACTGAATGAAAAAACGAAGTTTAAATAAACAGCTATGTTTAATAGGTATTGCATTGGTAGCCCTTTTCAGCCATCCTATTTTACTTAATGCGCAGCAAGTGGACATGGATCAGTTCAAATCCATGAAAGCCAGAAATATTGGTCCAGCTGGAATGAGTGGCAGAATTACTGCCATTGATGCAGTTGATGATGATACTAATGTCATATATGCAGGTGCTGCTTCCGGAGGTGTATGGAAATCCACTTCCGGGGGGATTACTTGGAAGCCTATTTTTGATGAAGAAAAAGTACATTCTATCGGGGCAATTTCCATTTATCAAAAAAACCCTAATATTATCTGGGTGGGAACAGGTGAAGGTAATCCTAGAAATTCCCTGAATCTTGGATTTGGAGTGTATCGTTCTATGGATGCAGGGGAGACATGGCAGCTGATGGGCCTTGAAAACACCCGGGCTATTCACAGGATCATCGTACACCCAGATGATCCCAATACAGTTTATGTAGGTGCCATAGGTTCTCCCTGGGGGGAACATGAAGAAAGAGGTGTCTATAAAACTACGGATGGGGGCAAAACCTGGGAAAAAATACTTTATATAGATACCAAGACGGGCGTAGGTGAAATGGTGATGGACCCCAATAATCCTAACAAGATTTTTGTAAATATGTGGGAACACAGAAGGTATCCTTGGTTTTTTAAATCAGGGGGTAGCTCTTCAGGTTTATATGTCACCCAAGACGGTGGAGAATCCTGGAAAAAATTGAATGAAAAGAACGGTATTCCCAAGGGGGATTTAGGGCGTATGGGGTTTGCCATTTCAAAATCCAATAGTCAGAAAATTTATGCTTTAATCGAATCTTCAAAAAATGCCCTGTATGTATCGGAGGATGGGGGTAATAATTTTAAGGTAGTAAATGATAAACCAGAAATAGGCGATCGCCCTTTTTATTATTTTGAAATTTATGCTGATCCCAAAAATGCAGATAGGATCTATACCTTGTACTCTAGGGTGGGAATGAGCGAAGATGGAGGTAGGTCATTTAACCAATTGCTAACCTATGAGGGAGTACATCCCGATCATCACGCTTGGTATATTAATCCCCATGACCCCAAGTTCATGATTGATGGAAATGACGGGGGATTAAATATCACTAGAGATGGTGGCAAATCATGGTACTTTGCTGAGAATATCCCCGTGGGGCAATGGTACCATATCAATGTGGATAACGAAACCCCTTATAATATTTATGGAGGACTTCAGGACAATGGCAGCTGGGTAGGACCTGCTTATGTGTGGAGAAGGGATGGAATTAGAAATACTTATTGGCAGGAAATACAATTCGGGGATGGCTTTGATGTCATATCAGATCCTGAAGATTCCAGGTATGGATTTTCCATGTCTCAGGCAGGGAATATTACTCGGTTTGACAAAGAGACTGGTCATAAAAGAACGGTAAAGCCTACCCACCCTGATAAAAATGTGTTTCTAAGATTTAACTGGAATGCCGCATTGGCGCAAGATCCTCATAATCCTGGCACTATATATTATGGAAGTCAATTTTTACATAAAAGTACAGACAGGGGGGAAACCTGGGATATAATTTCACCAGACCTTACCACCAATGATCCAGAAAAGCAAAAGCAGCAGGAAACAGGGGGACTTTCTTTCGATATTACCGGAGCAGAAAACCATACTACCATTATCTCTATAGCTCCAAGCCCAGTGGATCCAAATGTGATCTGGGTAGGGACGGATGATGGCAATGTACAGGTAACCAGGGATGGTGGAGAAACTTGGACAAACACCGCTGCAAAACTTACCGGACTGCCTAAGGCGAGCTGGATTCCTCAGATTCAAGCTTCAAAATATGATGCAGGTGAGGCGTGGATAGTGGCAAATAATTATCGAAACAATGATTTTTCAGCCTATGCTTACAGAACCAAAAATTATGGTGGCAACTATGAGCGGATTGCTGACGATAATAAAGTTTGGGGTTATGCGCTCTCTATTGTTCAGGATCCGGTTGAGTCAAACTTGGTATTCTTAGGAACTGAATATGGACTATATGTATCCTTTGATAATGCTAAGACGTGGAATAAATGGACCCATGGTTATCCTCAGGCTGTATCTACCTATGATATGGTGATCCAGGAAAAAGAGGCTGATTTAGTTATTGGGACTTTTGGAAGGTCTTTATTTGTGCTGGATGATATTAGACCATTAAGGGAATTTGCTAAAAATCAGGGAGCAATTCCATTGGCTAAAATAACAGCAGTAGCGTCTTCTGATGCATATCAGGCTGAAATTCATCAACCTCACGGAGAAAGATTTGCAGCAGATGGCAAATACACCGCTGAAAATAGAGCGTTTGGAGGAAGGCTTAACTATATCATCAATGATCCGGGCAGAGAAAAAATGGATTCAGTGACCATAGTTATTTTGAATGAAGAGGGAGAACAGATTAGAACTATAAAAACAGTACCCCACCATGGCGTTAATAAAGCCATTTGGAATTTAGATAGAAAATCATCTGTCGATGGACCAATTGGTGGCCGAGGTCGTGGACGCGGCGGTAATTCTTCAGGATTTTATGAAGCCAGTGGAGGCGCAGCTCTACCAGGTAAGTATACAGTTAAGTATTATTATGGTAAAGACAGCGCCGTATCTACTATCAATGTCCACACAGATCCCCGTGTAAACACAACTTTAGCTGACCTTAAAGCCAGAGAAGAATTTATTAAAAGAACAGAATTACTAAGCAGCGAGGTAATGAAAGCCACCAATCAGATAGATCAGGCTAAAGTTACATTGGATAAATTGACAGCTTTTGCGAAGGATATAGACAATGAGGAAGTAAAGTCTCTAATGAAAGATGCTGGGGAAGTAAAGGAAAAATTGGATAAAATGAGAGAAGCATTCTTTGGACCAACTTCAGAAGGTCAGGGAATAGTAAGAAACCTTTATCCCACCACCATGGGCAGGCAAGGTGCACCGAGAAGCTATGCATCTTCTTCGTATGGTGCACCAGGTGCTACCGAAGAAAGGTTATATCAACATGCTAAGGAAAGCGCTGAAGAGGCATTGGTCGTTTGGACATCCTTTTTTGAAAATGATTGGAAAGACTTTGAGCAAAAAGTAAAAAATACCTCTATTAATGTTTTTAACGAGATAGAAAAAATTACTATAAACTAATTCAGATAATCTATTATCGGATGGTCTTTAAGTTTAGGTTGAACTAAATTTAAAGACCATTTTTTTTAAAATACTGATTAGATTTTTTATTTTTTTAAAGATTTTAGATAGAAGGATATTACTAAGGAAGGGGGTGGTAAATAATTCCATTTTTAGTTCATTCTATAAAAATATAACTCTTCGTCTGATTACCTGTTGTAAGGGTATAATTATTTACTTTAACAATTAGCGTGAATTTTAAAAATAAAGTCAGCTGGAAAAAGGTTTCTCTTTACAGCGTATCGGTATTATTTATAGCAGGAGGCGCAGTATATCTAGTAGCCTACCATTTGTTATCTGGTCCTGGTTATAAGGGTCCTTCCTCGGATCACTTTGATGGAAAGGAATTCTATAATTTGGAACACACTGAAATGAAAGGTCTAAGTGATGTGCTTCGATGGCAACTTAATAGGGAACAGGGAGATTGGCCTGACGAAATTGAATCTATACAACAAGTTATTCCAAAGACCACTACACAGGAAACCCGGGTTACTTTTATAAATCATGCATCACTTCTTATACAGCTAAAAGGTGTAAATGTACTAACAGATCCCATTTGGTCAGAAAGAGCTAGTCCATTTTCTTTTGCTGGTCCGGCAAGAAAGCGAGAACCTGGAATTCGATTTAATGACCTTCCTGAAATCCATACTATACTTATCAGTCATAATCACTATGACCATTTAGACCTTCCTACCCTTCAAAGACTTCGCGATAAGTTTGATCCGTTATTTATCGTGCCATTAGGGGTAGATTTACTTTTACAGCAAAATGGTATAAGCAATACGGTGGCGCTGGATTGGTTTGATGAAACCGGTCTTCGTGGACTTACTGTCCATGCTGTTCCCGCAAAACATTTTTCCGGCAGAGGCTTGGGAGATACCAACCAGACGCTTTGGGCTGGATATATTATTCAGGGAGGAGATCAAACTATCTACTTTGCTGGTGATACAGGCTATGGAAATTTCTATAAAATGATAGAAGAACAATTTGCCCCTATTAATCTTGCTCTTTTACCTATAGGTGCCTATAAACCAGTTTGGTTTATGCAGCCCATCCATATGTCACCAGAAGAAGCCGTTCAGGCGCATATAGATTTAAAAGCAAAAAAAAGCATAGGTATGCATTTTGGTACCTTTCCGATGGCAGATGATGGGCAGGAAGAACCACTTCACGACCTCAGCATAGCCATAAAAAGCAAAAGTGTAAAGCCTGAAGAATTTTTCACATTAAAAGAGGGCGAAACTTATAGGGAAGATATCTGAATTGGGGAGTCTCCCGCATACCATTCGCATAAATTCAAGTCTTATAGTCTCCATTAGGCTTAAAAAAGTTATTAAACTATATCAAAAAGTCACTTCATAAATATCTGTGGCATTTCGCGCGATGCTGCGGGCTTCAAATCCGCCTGATTCTGGGATCTGTTCGATAATATCAAATTGCTTACAATTCCGTGGAAGACCTTCAAAAATCAGTGTGAAATGGTGCCAAGGCTTATATCCAACAGTCATCCATTGAGGGAAAATGGTGATATTTTCAGTATTCAACAACTTTGATTTTGCCCCGCCTTCATACGGAACGAGATAGGTGCTGGCCCATATTCTAATTCCCATTACTGCATTTCCTATCCCTACCCTCGCATGAACTATTACCTGTCTCTCTACTTCAGTAGCGGCCTTTGCATCGGCAGCTAATTCTTCTTCCACCTCAATTGTTTTAGGCTCAGTTAGGGGATCGACTATTGGTTCGGGCATTTCTGGTAGTGGTGAATTCATAGTCACTTATAAATTTGTTTATAATATAGTATAGTTAATATTTCACTATCAAAAAATGTTATAAAATTGTTTAAAAAAATATAGGTATTCTTTGATTAGAAAACGTTTCCGCATTCTATTTATTTTTTATAATGGAAATCAAGTAGGTTGAAAAGAAAAAATCCCTCAGATTAACCGAGGGATTTGATAATTTAAATTTTAAGGTATTTTTTATAATTAGCTTCAGATTCAAAGTAAAGTACACCTCCATATTGATTACCAGGCTCCAGGGCAATAAAGGCCTCCGATTTATCCACATCTTTACCGGAGACTGGGTCCTTTGCCTTTCGGACATTTTGATCTTTTTGGATAGTATTTACGCACATTTCACAGCATCCATAGTAAAGTTTGTTGCCAAATTCCACCGGGAATTGTTTTTTTCCCATATATGCATTGTTTACCATACATACTAGTTCCTTTTCCAATCCCGATGCGGTCATCACAGGTTCATCTCCTTGAACAGATTGATCTGCTACAAATTTGGATTCGTTTAGATAGGTGAAAGGCGAGTCTGAAGCTGTAGTTTCAACTGGTATAGTGGCATCATATTTTTTATCAGCCGAACAGGCGGTGATAAATATTATGGCCAAAGCAGCTAAAAAGAAGTTTCCTCTTTTCATAATTTAGATATTACGTGAATATTGATATTTCATGTTTTGATCGTGCAAAAGTAAGTACCCCTCATTAAAGATTAAAATTTATCAAGGAATTTTTACTTTTACCCTACCTCAAATCAAAATGATTTACTTTTAGTTCCATCTTATAAAAGGGTTTAAATGATACCATCTGTAGCATGTAAATTCTCATATTAATTGGTTTTTATTCCATAATTTACCAATTCCTTACAATAAAATCAAAATTGTTGGTTTTAGGTATATATGGTTAAAAATCGTAAATATATTGTGTATATGTATAAATGAATAAATTATACTTAATATCTTTTTTGGAGATAATGCATTTTTTTTGGTATAAAATACATAAATATTGAAATGTAATATTATCTGTATTTATTTTAGATTTCTTTAATAAATAAGTGGTGATATGTTGTAGAATTTATACTAAATAGCAGATGTATTCTAGGTTTTGACATAGATACCTTAATTAAAATAACCCCTGATATCCTATCCCAATGAAGACCGCTGTAATAGCTACTAAGTGTTTTAAAGATTTCCAGATCATCAGCTGGCATCTTATGGATTTGGCTATATCTGAATTAATAATCGCCCAAAATAATCATATTTCTAGCCTGTTACAAAAATATGCGGACAATCACCCAGAGCTTCCTGTACATATCTTAAGTCCTGAGAAGAATACTGATTCCAGCAATGATTCAGAAAAATACAATGCATTACTTGATAATTGCGATAGGCTGGTAGTATTCTGGAATGGTAAGCATAAAGGTATTGCCTCTTTAATCAAGGAAGCGCGAGAAATGGGAAAGGAAGTAAGTGTGGTCTATTCTTACCCCACTAGCTATCGTCTATTGGTAAATGTTTAATCCATAGGCACTATACAAAATACGAGTATAATTTAAAAAAGCACGCCTACTATCTCTTTATTGATTTGAGGTGTATATTTAAAGCAGATCTTTTTTTATATCCCTAAAAAAAATAAAAAAATTTTCTTTTTTTTTTATTTCGTTATTTAGCGAGTCAAATACAAATTCTATTTTTTATAATACAATAAATGGATTGTATAAAATAGATTTTTTCAAAGCCTTCATTTACAGCAGATTTACCCATAGTTTCAATAGTTTGTAAATATATTTTTTGTTCCCATATTACATCGGATTTATTAAAGTTTATACTTTACTGATCACCAATCAATATGATAAGTTTCTTTTTAATTATTTAAATAACATTAATTGTATTATGAAAAACACAAACAAATTAGTTTTAGCAAATATTTTTGCATTGGTGGCAATAGTTACCATATTGACTATAAGCAAGGCTTTGGGCCTTGAGGTTGGTCTTTCAGCAGAAGCGATTGTGCCTAATGCATTATTAGTATCCGTTCCCCAGATAGGCTTTATTTATTATTATATTACATCTACTCGGGAAGAGAGAAAAAAAGTGTTGGTTTAGATCTATTATTAATATATAAGATATGAGCAGGCAATTTCCTTTAACAGAGGAGAATGCCTGCTTTTTTTTACAGTTTCTTAATATAAGCTTTGAACTTATAAAGATGCTATAGGGGGGATACATTAATACATTCTCATAAGAAAATATTTTTACTTCCGAAGGTATTAACGCTTCTCTCCATGTTTTTTTTAAGTCTAAACTGCATAGAATTTTTCTGTAAGTTATTTATATATTTTATAAAATTTAGTATAGATGAGATGTGAAAAAACTTTTTAATATTATCAATTACATTAT
>DATHVH010000254.1:0-4512 GCA_035461405.1 Anditalea sp. | reverse complement strand
TTTTGTAGTATTGCATATAGAGATAGTGTCACCCTTTATTACAGAAAGGGCATGGTTTACTTAGGAGAATATGTAGGATGATTACCACCGAAGTAAATGTCGTAATTGGTAAAAGCATCTATTTCCATCCAATATATTTTTTAACAGGGTAGCCAAAATATATTGGAGGGGGAAACAATGACGCCATGGAAATCTATCAACACGATCATCAAACTCATGTCCACTTAGAGTGTAATATCAATCCGAGAATCAAACCCTAAAAATAGTCTAGTTCTTGCATCTACAGATAATACCTTAAAACATAAACAATATTATTAGGTAAGGGTAAGAATCTCCGATGGATTCGCCTATGTAACAAAATCTTATCCTTAAAAGATATTCATAGATGCCATGAAACCTGAAAAAGGTTTTTATCAAATGGTAATATTAAATTCCCGGATATCATTTGGATAGAAAATAAAAACCGACCCATATATGGATAATAAGATTGGAGTATTAAAAAAAAAATTTAAAACTGCATCCCTGTGCCTTGGATTTGTCATTAGGATTTCAAATGCCTACTGACACAGGGAATTTTGATAACTCCTTGCTACTTATTAAATTTTTGTGTTAAATGAATTCTATCACATTATTCCGACCAACTTGTACCTACTTCATCGTATGGTATACAACCAATAAATGGTCCGGGGATGGGATTGTAACTCAATACCTCTTTGCTGATTCTTTCCGAATGGAAATAGCCAATTAAAGCCAACTCTTTGGTCATACTATAAAATGGGAAGTCATCTGAATTTTTATAGGTAAAATTCCAAATTGAATTTGGCATCCGGCCAGACTTTTCTTCGTAGGCTGTAATTATTTGATCTTGCTCAGCATGGGTAAGTCGGGTGAAATTTTTATTGAACTGACCTTTCGCATATTGGTTAAATTCATCCAGTCCAGAAGCGTATCCTTCTTGTATATTGTCAGGGAAAACCCTATGAAGGATTTTATCTATAAATTGATCTACTCCCACATCTATAGCTCCAGGAGTTTCTGTAGCCGGAAGTATTCGATCTACCAATGCGGAAAGTGTATTTGCTTGACTTTCATTCAATACCTGAGGGGTCCAAGATAGTTTGCTTCCGGTATCACATGACTGCATAATGGTGGCCACAGTGCTCCCGGTAAGGGCATACCCAAATATTAATGCCGTTCCTTTTAATGCTTCTCTTCTATTCATATTCTTTGGGATTACAAGTTGGTACGGCTCATTTCTTTAGTGGCATGGTCCACTGCTCTGGCCGTAAACGCAAGGTAAGTAATAGATGGATTTTGAGATCCAGAGGACGTCATACATGCACCGTCCGTCACAAATACATTAGGCACGGTATGAACCTGATTGTGTTTATTCAGTACTGATGTTTTGGGATCCCTTCCCATTCTGGCCATCCCCATTTCATGTACGCCAACACCTATGGATCCGCTATTGTCATAAGTATGTACGTTTTTTAAACCGGCAGCTTCCAGCATTTCTGCCGCATCTGATTTCATGTATTCTCTCATAGTCATTTCATTTTCCTTATATCCTGCATCAAAGACAAGTTTAGGCAGACCCCACTGGTCTTTCTGACTATGATCTAAATACATATGATTATCATGATAGGGAAGGACCTCTCCAAATCCGGTTAACCCGAATGTCCATGGTCCAGCTTGTGATAACCTATCTTTAAAATCAGCTCCAAATGCTTTTTCATTAGTACCTCGTGCCCAATTACTGCGGCTGGCTCCACCCTGATAGCCATATCCTCGAAGGAAGGCATCAGTTTTAGTTTGTTCGTTTATATTGCGGAATCTTGGTATATAAATACCGTTTGGTCTACGGCCTTGATAGTAGACGTCCTCAAAACCATCATAAGTACCTGATGCTCCCAGTCTGTAATGATGATCCATAATATTATGGCCAAGCTCACCACTGTCATTGCCCAAACCGTTTGGAAATCTATCGGATATAGAATTTAGCATGATGGCGGCTGTGCCCGGAGCAGACGCATTTAAAAATATTATCTTTGCAAAGTATTCTATCATCTCCTTTGACTCTCGGTCGACTATCCTAACTCCTGTGGCTTTACCGGATTCTTCATCATAGATAACGGAGTGTACCATGCTATTAGGCCTCAATGTCATATTTCCTGTTTTGGCTGCATCTGGAAGAGCCACCCCATTACTGCTATAATAGGCGCCATAAGGGCAACCTCTTGAACACCTATTCCTAGACTGACAGGCACCGCGACCGTTATGAGCTACAGTCAGGTTGGCCACCCTCCCTATCGTCATATGGCGAAAATTAAACTTACTTTCTATCTCTTTTTTTACATGCTTTTCAAGGCAATTCAAATCCATAGGAGGCAAAAAATTTCCATCGGGCACATGTGCAAGGCCCAATTTTTCACCTGAGACGCCTACATATTTTTCTACATACTCATACCATGGCGCTAAATCCTTATATCGGATAGGCCAGTCCACAGCAATCCCTTCTTTGGCATTGGCTTCAAAATCCAGATCTCCCCAACGGTAGCACTGCCGACCCCAAAGCAGGGACCGTCCACCGACTACATCTGCCCGTATCCAGTCAAAGCCCTGCTTTTCCTCATATGGATCTGCTTTATCATTATGGTAAAAATGTTTATTTTCTTCACTGATAAAGCCAGTCCTGGCCTGTACAAAATAGTCTTCCCGATCTTTATAAGTAAGTCTGTTAAAGTTTTCAAAATCCCAGGTATCTTTGTTCATAGTGGGATAATCCTCCAGATGGGAGACCATCCTTCCTCTTTCTAGGACCAAGGTTTTCAATCCTTTTTCACAAAGTTCTTTAGCTGCAAAGCCTCCGCTGATACCGGAGCCCACCACTATGGCATCATAGGTATGCTCCGCCACAGCTTTAATATTAAGGTTACTCATCGATTAAATAATAGGTTTATCGTTAATTGGATTTTAAGGTAGGTAAAATATATTTAATTCCAAATGGACAATGATTACAACGGAGCCAATCGGATTAAATTTTTCACTGCAAAGAATGAAAGAAAAATTAAGGATTATATGGAGGCCACAAAGAAACGAAGTCACAAAGAAATTTTTTATATCTCACAGTCGATGCTAATTAAAGTTTCTAAAATTTTTAGTGTAATAGGGGGAAATAAGGGTTGATCAACTACTTATGAGAGACGGAGATAGTCGGGTTGAAATTTACCGCAATGAATGGAATAAAAAGTAAGAAATATAGGGAGGGCCACGAAAGAACGAAGTCACAAAGAAATTTTTTATATCACATAGAGGATACCCTCTCGAGCTTTTAAAAATTGTTACCAACACAAGCCTTAAAAAATGACAATTAGGAATGCAGAAATGAAGCTTGGAATTCAGACAATAGGGGTATACTTCTTCTAAACAATATAAACTATATTATCCCTTAAAGGGCTTAATATTTAAGCGTTGATTTCAGCCCATCGTGAAATAGGTAGCATTTTACATAAGCCTTCATGGACGCAATACACTTTACTTATAATTATTTAAAAACGGAATCAAAATGCATATATCTCCTTTCCACCTTTCCTCTAAATCTTTTAAAAAAAATTACCGAAAACTTTATCTATCCTTTTTCAGACTTATGATAGATTACTTAGCTTAGCATCCAATAACTATTTAATTACAATGAAACTCAAATACTCCCTTCCGCTTTTTTTGATCCTTCTATTATTGGCCTCCTGTGACCAGGATAGAGAATTTTCAGATAATTTAAAAAATCGTATTAAAGCAGATAGCAGTTTATCAGGAGAATTAGATGGTGATCTAATATTTAACATTGAAACAATTCAAGCCTTATACGAAAAGGAAGATGATATAATCCTGCCCAAATGGGGAAATATGGATAAGGTAAATGAAATGCTTCATGTCATTCGCAACATATCAGCAGATGGACTTCAACCACAGGATTATCACCTGAATTCTATAGAGGTTTTGGTGGAAAAAGTACTTACCGCAGAAGAAGCTAGCATAGAAGATAAAGTTAAACTGGAACTCTTGCTTACCGATGCTTATCTTCTTATCACTACGCACCTTGCTGCGGGTAAAATAGACCAGGAAAAGGTTGATCCTAAATGGAAGGCTGCAAAGAGAGCTCCCCGTCATAATTTAGAAAGATTTGTAGACAGTACCATCGTTCATGATCAGATCATGGAAAGTATCCTGAGCCTTACACCTAGCCACCGAGAATATAAGAATTTAAAAAAGGGCTTGGCCAATTTAAGGATAATTGCAGCAAATGGAGGTTGGGGAAATTTTGATCTTACTGTACCCAAATTAGAGCGGGGAATGACCCATCCTGATGTAGCAAAGCTGAGACGCAGACTGTCCACACAACAGGAGGAAAAGGAAATGACAAACGATGATAATGTTTTTGATAATGAGCTTCATCAAAAAGTAGTGAATTTTCAAAACCTCTATGGTCTTACGCCTGATGGCGTGGTGGGTAAG
>DATHVH010000253.1:0-11809 GCA_035461405.1 Anditalea sp. | reverse complement strand
ATACCAAAAATCCATAGGGTCGGGGATTTGAAATCTAAAACCTGTAGCCATGATTTTGGATGGGCTGACTTCCTTCCAGCTATCTTCCACTCTGTCAGCATATGATGCGGGAGGGGGGAAGCCGAGCTCTCCTGCATTCTTTTTATAAACATCTTTCCTCATTGGATGGATGGGTGCTACACCATTATAGGTTTCGTTCCACAGTCCGTTTTCTATAATCCATTGAGCCAGAGATACAGCATCATCACGGTGAATGTAATTCACCGGTGTGTCGCCGGTCACATTTTCCTTTCCTGAAAAATATCTTCCAGGTATTCTATCCACGCCTAGGAGTCCTCCATATCTTATGACGGTGAGGTCGTACGTTTTATCTTTCCAGAGGATCTGCTCTGCATTATAAAGTGCAGGGTTGTTTTCTTTCGTAATGATATCTGACTCTTTTGCCAGCCCGTTATTATCTGGATAGACCGAAGTGGCGCTGGTGTAGATGATTTTCGGTATTTTATACTCAAGGGCCAGGGCTTTAACATATTTTATTTGCTCGGGATGAAAGCTGTCCGGTTGGCTTCGACGGGCCGGGGGGATATTAATAAAAAGAATATCTGTTTCAAATAGTTTTTGGAAGCCTTTTCCCACAGGATGGGGGTCAAATTTCAGCAGAAAGGTTTCCCATCCTTTATTATTTAAGCGGTTCAGCTTTTCTTCAGATGTAGTGCTGCCCTTTACCTGATAGCCTTTTTCATTTAGCGACTTGGCAAGTGGCTCACCCAGCCATCCAAATCCAATTATGGAAATCCTTGGTTTATTCATCCTTTATTATTTAAATAGATAAAGTTAACGTTTATTCCCTACAGCTAATAAAACTCCTGTTTTCATTTTGAAGAGTTAAATAGTCAAGAATTGATTCAGAGTACAATTATTCTTTTAGTTTATTATAAGTCTTATTGAAATAGTTCTTACATTTCAGCTGTATATTCTAAACTTTTAATATTTATGAAGCTAAAACAGATTACATGCGTTTTGTTCCTATTTTCTTTATTGTTTATTACCCCTGATTATAGCTATGGCCAAATAGGAAAAGGAAATAAAATTATAGGTGGGAACTTTGGATTGAGTTACCATAATTCCAATTCCGAAATGTATAACTCAAATAGTGGGAATTTTAGAGTTTCACCCAGCTTTGGTTACTTTATTACAGATAGATCTTTAATAGGAATCTCTCCCTCTATTAGCTATTCTGTTTTTAGCTCTACTTTCGAGCCTGAGTCTACACGCTACTGGGGGTTGGGTACAGAACTTTTTTTTAGAAGGTTCTTCAAGGTATCCGAAAAATTCCAATTTTATCTGGAACCGAATGTAGGGTATCATCGATCTGACAGGGACCAATATAGAGATCGAAACTTCCATGTCAGTCTTTCCCCTGGATTGGCTTATTTAGTTTCCGGAAAATTTTGGTTGGAAGCTAAATTTGGAGGTATAAGTTACCTTCAAACTCAATGGGGTCCTGATGGACAGTTTAATACTAGGCAATATATTAGTGCCGGCATTACTTCTTATAGCTCAATAGGTTTATTTTTTATACTTAAATAATTCCTATGAAAGCTTTTGTAAAATCCATAATAGTACCGTTGATGGTAATGGCGTGTTTACATACCGTGCATGCTCAGATTGGACCCAAAACTATATCGGTTGGTATCACTGTTGATTATTACCATAATAAAGAGAGGACCGATCCTACCTATCAAAAAAGCATTAACATCCAGCCTGATCTACAATACTTCTATAAAGAAAATCGTGCTGTTGTGGGAGGAGTATTATTTAACAGGTTCGAATATACCTACCGAGGTAGTTATAATGGGAGACTAGCATTATACAAAGCAAATGATCAAATGGCGGGCGGATTTTTGGGTATTAGAAACCTTTACCCAATAAAGGAAAAACTATACTTATATATAGATTTGGGTATGATGTATTACCAATCCAATAGCCAACAAGTAATAACAGATAATCCCGATAGCTCTTTGGATATAGATTATGAAAGGCGTAGTTATACAGTGAGAGGTTATGCTAGTCTTGGATTAATGTATTTCTTAAATCAAAAATTCAGCCTTGAATCTAATTTACTCAATGCAGGTGTTTCTTATAGTAGTCCCTTGGGAGACCCCTCGGTAAAAGTTCATAATTGGAATGTGGACATGAACGGAGGTTTCCAATACCTATCATTTGGGTTGAGATATTATTTCTAAGATAATACAAAAACTTATCCCTATACATTAAATACGAATCAAAAAGCCTTCCTACAGCAGGAAGGCTTTTACTTCTATCTTTCTTTTTTAGGCATAGTCCCCAATAGTATATCCCATAAAGGAGAGCTGACACCAAATGCCACATCTGGATCTTTGTAATGATGTATGGCATGGTTTACCCACAGTACCTTTAAGAAATTTTTTGGAGGGGGATAAGCGTGGACAATGTAATGAACTCCCAGATAAAGGGAATACCCAATTAAAAATCCAGGTAAAAAGTACATTGCATAGTCTCCCATCACCAAGGTAAAGACCATATAGAAAATTACGGCATAAAGCGCACTGATGAACGGAGGCATAGCTAGCCTGTCTTTGTCTTTTGGATAATCGTGATGTACTCCATGAGTGGAGTATTGTATTTTATCCTTTAGTTCCGTATCAGGCTCCATGTGAAATAAATGTTTATGCATCAGATACTCTACCAGCGTAAATGCCAGTAACCCCAAAACTGTCACCATTAAGCCTGTACTAACTCCTATTTCTGTAGAAGAAATAGCATAATAAAGCGAAACCGTCCCTATACCCAAAAACATGGTAATCGGAATGCTAATGTGCGTACGGGACATTCTTTCCAACACCGGATTATCGAACATTCTTACTGAGCCATTGTTATCCGGTCTATCCAGTCTTCCAATTTTTCTCATAACATGATCATTAAGTGGTTGGTAATATCCAACACTAATTAAGCCAAAAATTGATTGTTATTATTACAAAATTACGTCAGTTGGATAAAAAAGATTCCAAAATCTTTCAATTTAATTTACTGACTTTTCTCAACAAATTGTTATTGAACCAGATAAGATGCCTCAAGTGTCTTTTTGTAAAATGATTCGTAAAGTGGTAAGATGTTAGAGACATCAAATTCTTTTGCCCTTGCCAATGCCCTTTTTTTAAATCCAGGAAGGTTTTCTTTAGAAAGAATTTCAAGTGCTTTCTGGGTCATCGACTCTATGTCACCTATCTTGCATACAAATCCTGTAACTCCATCAATATTCAATTCAGGTATGCCTCCTGCATCTGAAGATAATACTGGCACTTCACAAGCCATGGCTTCTAATGCAGCAAGTCCAAAACTTTCTTTTTCGGAAGGTATCATAAATAAGTCGGCAACTGAAAGTACTTCTTCTACCGCCTCCAATTTACCTAAAAATCTTACGTCATCACAGGTACCCAACTCCCTGCAAAGTCTTTCCATTTTATCCCTTTCCGGACCATCACCTACCAAAAGTAATTTTACAGGGATTTTTTTTCTTACCTCATAAAACACTTTAATCACATCTTCTACTCGCTTTACTTTCCTAAAATTGGAAGTATGTACGATCAGACTTTCACCATGTGGGCAGATGGCAAGTTTAAAATGTTCTTTCTTCTGTTTTTTAAACCTATCAAGGTCTATAAAATTGGGAATGACTTCTATGTCTTTGGTAATTTCAAAGTGTTCATAAGTAGCTTTCCTAAGATCTTCGGATACTGCGGTGACACCATCAGATTGATTGATACTAAAGGTAACTACCGGTTCATAGGAAACATCCTTGCCTACCAAAGTAATGTCAGTTCCGTGCAAAGTAGTGACTACTGGTATATGTAGTCCCTGGCTTTTGAGAATCTGTTTGGCCATATAAGCAGCAGACGCATGTGGTATAGCATAGTGGACATGCAGAAGATCGAGTTTTTCGTATTTTACTACATTCACCATTTTACTGGCAAGAGCCAGTTCATATGGAGCATGTTCAAATAGTGGGTAACTCTTAATATCCACCTCATGGTAAAATAAGTTAGCACTGAAAAAATCCAGGCGGGTAGGTTGTCTGTAGGTGATAAAATGTATCTCATGACCTTTTTTGGCTAACGCAATGCCTAATTCAGTAGCTACTACGCCACTTCCTCCAAAGGTAGGATAACAGACAATTCCAATTTTCATATTCTATAGAAATTTATGGCAATACGCAAATATCAGTAATTTGAAAATGCAGTGTGCTGGTGATATTAAGTTAATTCAAAATAATAATTACCAATAAACACCGATCTATTACTTTTTTGTTCATTTGTTTGCTGTTATATTTTTTACAGGTGTCAAAAATGATCTATAAATGATATCATGGATATCTGTTCTATATCCTTCTTTTAATAATAAGTTATTAGTAGCATCTGGATATACTCTATTGGACAGAAAGACATAAATCAATTGATTTTCTGGATCTGCCCACACGGCTGTACCTGTAAAGCCAGTATGGCCAAAGGAAGTTTTTGGAGCCATTTTTCCGGCGCTGCCTCCCCTGTTAAATTCTGGTTCTGGTTTGTCCCATCCCCAGCCTCTTCTACTCTGGTCTGATTGTCTTTTGGTAAATTGTTGTATAGTCCTATCGTTAAGCAAATAGACATCTCCGTATTTTCCACCCTGAAGCATCATCTGCATCATTACGGCCAAGTCATTGGCTGTACCAAATAGACCTGCATGGCCAGCTACCCCACCATACATAGCGGCACCTTGATCATGTACAAATCCCCGGACCACTGTTTTTCTGAAGGCTCGGTCATCTTCTGTAGGGGCTATGTTGCCATAGTTTAGCTTTCTTTGTGGTAGGTAAGTAAGGCTATGTAACCCTAAGGGCTCATAAAAATTATGCTCTAGAAAGTCATTAAGGGGTTGGTTTAGCAGCCTTTCCACTACTCTTTGCATCAGGTACATACCTATATCTGAATAGGTGTATTCATATCTTGTTTTGCCCGCAGGCAGTTTTTTCATGTCTGAATTTACAGACCATTTCCATAAACTGTCTGGAAGTGAATTTACCGCAAACATATTTTCGGTAAGCTGGATATTGTACCCCTCTGTTTCATGGTTACTATAGTATTCATTTCTCCACTGGCCAGATGACATCGTCTTGGTATAAAAGGGGATATAAGCCTGAAGGCCTGCCTCATGGGACATTATTTCCTTAATTTTTATCTTTCCTTTATTAGTATCTTTCAAATCTGGAAGATACTGGGAAAGAGGAGCGTTCATATCCAATAGCTGCTGGCTTTCTAGGAACATTGCTGCTTGGGTAGTAGCCATTACCTTGGTAATAGAAGCTAGATCGTACACTGTTTCTGTAGTAGTAGGTACTTTTTTATCATAGTCTAGATACCCGTATGCTTTTTCAAAAACTACGTGACCATTTTTAGCTACCAAAATAACTCCACCGGGAGTGGCTTTTTTCCTGATAGCTTCTTCCATTTTCTGATCTATCTGTAGCAATGTTCGGCTATTCAATCCATGTAGTTCAGGACTACTGTAGGCTATTCTGCCCATGGTTTCTGAATGCTGTCCTAACCCGGCCATCATATTTTTGCTGGCAGTGACAGGTAATTTACCAGTGGCTGATCTGGCGCCAAATATAACTTGTGGTGCTAGCTTTTCTGTGAAATCGTTTTCTTCATATGTCACCAATACATGTGGAAGGTCCTCTAAATATTTGACGCCATAGCTATTACCAAACATGACAGTAATAACATTATACTTTTCACTTAATTTTTTTATAAAGGTTATATCTGTATCTGCTATTCCGAAATTTCTTTTTGGGTTATTGGTCATACCAGTGATGCCTACTATTATGGTATTAAACCCGGAAAGGTTATCTTCCATAGCTTTGTAATTGGCTAGGGTGGGATTTTTGCCTAAATCAAAATGTTTTACATTTCCATATTTGCTAAGCTGACGCTTAAATTCTTTTCCGTCATTACCCCCTATGGTGATAGAGGCCATATTTAAAAGGTCAAGGTTTTTTAATGGAATAAAATTATTTTCATTGGCTACCACGCTGACAGAACTTGCATAAAGTTGCTCTATGGTGTTTTTGGTTTCGAAAGTACTGATCCTTTCCACTAACCTATTGGTGTCTATTGGCTTATAGGAATGAAGCCCGCTCCAATATTTAGCACGCAATACTTTCTTGATTCTTTGATCAATTTCTTGCTGAGAAATTTTACCCTCTGCTACGGCCTGTATGATAAGGGATTTAGCTTTAGGTACATCTTCTGAATAAAGTAAGATATCATTACCTGCCATTAAGGCCAGCAGATCTACTTCTCCAGGCTTGTGATACTGGCTTACCCCTTTCATATTTAAGGCATCCGTGAAAATAAGGCCGTTAAAGTTCATTTGATCTTTTAAAAGATCTGTCACTACATATTTAGATAGCGTAGTAGCCTTGTTCGGAGTTTTGTCCAGACTGGGTACATGAAGGTGGGCTACCATTACACTCATCAGATTATTATCTATGAGTTCTTTATATGGATAAAGGTCAATATTTTTAATTCTTTCTTCTGAATGTCTGATCACTGGTAAAGAATAATGGGAATCAGTCTCTGTATCTCCATGTCCTGGAAAGTGTTTGGCATTTGCCATGATACCGTTATCCTGGAGGCCTTTCATATAAGCAAGAGATTTTCTGGTCACCAGTTCTTTCTGTTCACCAAATGCTCGGTAGCCTATTACAGGATTCTGTGGGTTTGAGTTTACATCTACCACGGGAGCAAAGTTGATGTGCATTCCCAGTTCTTTAAACTGCCGTGCAATTTCTGAACCCATATTATAAATCAGCCTATCATCTTGAATGGCGCCTAAGGTCATCTGTTTTGGAAACTGAAGTACAGAGTCAAGCCTCATACTGATGCCCCACTCAGCGTCCATGGCTATATAAAGGGGTGTGCTTGAAATGGACTGGTAATAGTTAGTGAGATGGGCCTGTCTTACCGGTCCTCCCTGAAAAAATATAAGCCCACCTAGTTTTTGTTCTCGGATAAGTTTGGCTATGGCATCCTTATGTTTCTGATCCTTATTGGAGTAGGCAGCTACCATAAAAAGTTGACCTAACCTATCTTCGAAATTCATGCTGTTAAAGACACTATCCACCCATCGGTCCTGATTACGGTTATCCCTTGTCGCCAAAGGATCTCTGTCTTTAGGATCTTTTCCCTCAGCCACTACTGTATTTGAAATCAACAAAATTGCCAGTACGGCTTGCCAAACTTTTCTTTGCATGTAAACGTTAAATTTTTATTGCTTAAAATTTAAAATAACTTTGTATACTTCTCTTTATTAAATATAATTCAAACTTACATAAATCCATTCATCGTACCTATTCGAATGTGATAAAGAGATGTAAGTTTATATAGAGTAACGTATTGTAAGGACAATTGAATCTATTAAATCCATGAAATCGAGCATAAAGACTACGTCGCAGAGTAGGACGAATATTAAATGCGAGATTCCATATGCCCGCTGTAATACAAATTATAACATATGAAACTTCCATCTATATTTAGAACAGCCACCCCTTCGCGCTTTGATATCAAGCCTAGGTACTATGATAAAGTCAAAGAAGATATCGATCACCGCACTGCCAGTGTCAAGAGAGAACTTGAATCCAAAGGAGTCATACATCCAGATGAATATGGCAATGATAACTTGGGTCAGCGATATGGTTCTTCACTTCGAGGGGCTTTCACCCAAGGACAGATACGGCAAAGCAGTACCGGCGGTTTCTCCAGTGCGGGGTTGTTGAGGCTAATTATTTTCGTAATTTTGATTTTAGGAACCTTCGGATATATTTATTTTGGTAATGCTGCACTATATCTGATCCTGTATTTAGCAGGAGGTGTAGCCTTACTGGTGGTATTCTACAGATTAAAGGATAGGATGAAAAAATGACTGATATCATACAACTGCTTCCTGATGCAATAGCCAATCAAATAGCTGCTGGGGAAGTAGTTCAAAGACCTGCGTCAGCCCTGAAAGAAATGATGGAAAATTCGGTGGATGCTGGCGCTACCCATATTCAGGTGCTAATAAAAGATGCCGGAAAAACCCTGATGCAGGTAATCGACGATGGCAAAGGAATGTCTCCCACTGATGCCCGCATGAGTTTTGAAAGGCATGCAACTTCCAAGATCAGAACTTCCCAGGATTTATTTGCTATTAAAACATTTGGTTTCCGAGGTGAAGCCATGGCATCCATTGGGGCAGTGGCCCAAGTGGAGATGAAAACCCGTCCACATGAAGCCGAGTTGGGCACCCTGATATGTGTGGAGGGATCTGAAGTGAAGAAGCAAGAGCTCGTGGCCTGCGCAGCAGGAACTTCCATCGCTATAAAAAATCTTTTCTTCAATGTACCCGCTAGGAGAAACTTTCTTAAATCAAATCCTGTCGAGATGAAGCATATTGTAGATGAGTTTCAGAGGGTGGCCTTATCTTACCCTGAGATATCATTTACTTTAATTCAAAATGATATGGAGCTATTTAAATTGGCTCCAGGCAAATTAAGCCAGCGCATAGTAGGGATGTTTGGGAAAAGCTACCAGGGCCAATTGGTGGCCTGTAAAGAGGAAACTCCCCATGTATCTATAAGAGGATATGTAGGTAAGCCTGAACAGGCCAAAAAGTCGAGAGGTGAGCAGTTTTTCTTTGTTAACAACCGATTTATTAAGAGCAACTATCTCAATCACGCGGTCTCCAACGCATACGAAGGATTGATGCCTTCGGATAATTATCCTTTTTATGCCCTTTTCTTAGATATAGATCCATGCCATATAGATATTAATGTCCATCCGACTAAAACTGAAATCAAGTTTGATGATGAAAGGACAATTTATGCAGTGGTGCGTTCTGCGGTCAAGCAGGCTCTTGGTGCCCACAATGTTGTCCCTACCCTTGATTTTAGTTTGGATGTTAATTTTACGGATAACTGGAAAAAAGATGAGACAAATAAAGCTCAGGTAAACAATGAGAATTCCTATAAAAACTTCTCCACGCCTACCTATAGGAAACAGGATGTAAGTGGATGGGAAAAGATGTTTGAACAGAATGCACTGGAATCATCTGTAGATAAATCCAGAGAAGAGTGGAAGCATGATATGCCGCACTCAGAAATGATGACCTTCTCCAGTAAGGTCAATAATGAACCTGATCATGAAATCCAGGAGCAAATTCCTGCTAAAGATGATACTGGTGCTACATTCCAGGTTGAATTGACCTATATTGTAGCACAGATGGCTTCTGGCCTATTAATTTTAGACCAGCAGGCTACTCATGAGCGGATATTGTATGAACGATATTTGCGTCAGCTTCAGAATACTCTTGGAGCATCACAGCAGTGTCTTTTCCCACAGAGCCTATCCTTGAGTCCAGCTGATTTTGCCCTGGTGATGGATCTACAGGATGAGCTGAATAGTTTAGGTTTTGTCATATCGGAGTTTGGCAGTAATACTATAGTCATCAATGGAATTCCGGCCGATATTTATATCAATAATGAAAAGGCGCTTTTTGAAGGCCTACTGGAACAATTTAAACATTTTAAATCAGAGTTATCAATTGATAATAAAGAAAACCTTGCCCGCTCACTGGCCAAAAAATCAGCATTGAAAAAAGGGAATAAGTTAAATTCCCATGAAATGGTGACATTAGTAGGGCAATTATTTGCTTGTCAGAATCCTAATTATGGGCTTTCTGGAAACAAAACCTTTGTCAAATTGGATTTAAATAAATTACATAGCTTTTTCTTTAGATAAATACATATGTTCAGATCTCTTACGCCTGTAGTTAAGAATTTACTATTAATTACTATTGGCATTTTTGTTATTACATCATTTGCCCTTCCTCAGCTTAAAAGCTGGTTTGCATTATATTACATCCATAGCGATAGGTTCGAGCCCTTTCAGTTTTTGACCTATATGTTCATGCATGCAGATTTCTGGCATCTGTTCAGTAATATGTTGGGCTTATTCATCTTTGGCCCACTGTTGGAACAGTTTTTAGGAGGTAAGAAACTTTTGGTTCTCTGGCTGGTTTGTGGTATAGGATCGGGCATTCTTTATTCAGGCTATACTTACTACAGGATGCACGAGCTGGACACACAGGTAGAGCGGTATTATGAAGATCCTAGTCCTGATGAGTTTAATAGATTTGTGTCTAAAAATAAGCACATGTTCAATCCAGGAATTTATGATTTTATAGATGAATATAGTAGAAATCCGGAAAATGAGCGGTATATTAATTCTGCAAAGAATACATTAATTCGGGTACGAAATAATGTTGCAAATATTCCTATGGTAGGTGCGTCTGGCGCGTTATTTGGGGTATTGATTGCTTTTGGGATGCTCTTTCCGAATACCGAACTGTTTCTGCTTTTCCCGCCTATGCCGGTAAAAGCAAAGTATTTGGTGTTATTTTATGGACTGTATACCGTATATAATATTTTGGTAAATAATCCGACAGATAATGTAGCACATTTTGCTCATTTAAGCGGTTTGGTGATAGGGTTTATCTTGGTCACATATTGGAAGCAAAGCAGAAATAATTTCTATTAATAAAATTTATGTACACAGGATTTTGGGACCAAATTAAAAATGCTTTTTCCCAACAGGGAAACAGCTTGTATAAAATACTGGCTATAAACTTGTTGGTGTATGCGGTACTGCTGGTAGCCTGGGTATTCCTGAGTTTAAGTGGTGCCGGGGAGATTTATTATTCAATGAGGTCATATATTATGATGCCGGCCTCACCGTCATATTTTATTACTCAGCCTTGGACGATATTTACCTATATGTTTGCTCATGATAGGTTTTTTCACATCCTGTTCAATCTTCTGTTTCTATATTGGTTTGGGCTTTTGGTAAATGAATACTTGGGCAGCAGAAAGCTGGCCAACCTATATATATTGGGTGGGCTGGCAGGAGGTCTGTTTTATATGTTGATCTATAACCTTGCTCCCCTGTTCAGTGATGTGGTGGATAGGGCTCTTATGCTTGGAGCCAGCGCAGGGGTATATGCTATAGTAGTAGCGGCAGCTACACTTACTCCCAATACTACTTTCAGACTGCTATTACTTGGTCCAGTAAAAATCAAGTATATAGCAATATTTTATGTCCTAGTAGCTTTTGCTAATTCTGCTGGTAGTAATGCAGGAGGAGAGTTAGCGCATCTGGGCGGAGCAGCGATGGGTTTTCTATATGTGATTCAGCTACGCAATGGAAGAGACCTTGGTGTACCGGTACAAATAGTCGGTCAGTTCTTTGAAAAGCTGTTTTCAAATAAACCCAAAGTGAAAGTCACTTACCGCAATAAAAATTACGAATATAAATCTGAACCTCTGAAAAAAGGTGAAGTCACCTCACAGGAGGAAATAGACAGAATACTCGACAAGATAGCTGAGAAAGGATACGATAGCCTTTCCAAAGAAGAAAAAAGAAGGCTGTTTGATTTTAGTAACAAGTGATGAGGGCTTGAAGGATGTCCGAAGCTCGATGACGGATGATTAAAAAAGACGGAAGAAAATATCGGATCACAGATGTAGGGAGAAGTGAGAAGTAAAATGGGAAGATTGAAAATGGAAAGTACAAGTAAGAGACAAGTACTTAGAAAAGTTTAATTTTTCCCACCGAATTATATAAAAAATAATAGCCCGGTTAAATCGGGCTATTTTATTATTATCGCTTAATAAAAGCGGAGGAAACGTTTTTTA
>DATHVH010000252.1:0-5394 GCA_035461405.1 Anditalea sp. | reverse complement strand
AGCGACAAGTCAGTGCACCTGCTCAAAACAGACAAAGCAGCCCGGCTCGTCAAAGCAATGTCCAGAGATCCAATTCGAGGACTACTGCTCCCGCAGCTGTTAATAACTCGAGAAGCTCCAGCAGATCATCTTCATCACAGCCAGCAAGGGGATCATCCAGCCGAAGCACAAACCGGTCCTCAAGAGGCAACAATTAAAATCAAAAAAGTCCCCGTAAAACCGGGGACTTTTTTTAATGAATTTAAGGTATATTGTACCACGTACTAATTACCAAGACTTCTTAATTACCACTTCTTACTTCTTACACATTTACTTCGGTCATCCGTCTTCCGTCTTTTTAACATCCGACACCCAACATCTCCCTATCTATTAAAATCATCCTGCACCCGAACGATATCATCTTCATCAGAAGGGTGCTGTGGGTCTACGTGCATCCAGATCTCTGCTACCATTCCCCAGCCGTTTAGGCCTATTAGTCGATGACGTTCACCTTGCTTTAGCCTGATAGTTTCTCCAATTGCTAAAGTATTCACCTCCCCCTCCTGGTCATCCTCACTCCTGGCGATACCGCCTTCTCCGGCTACTAATTTCCAAATCTCAGCCCTTCTGTGATGATACTGCCATGAAAGCCGCTTATTGGGAGCTACTAGTAAAATTTTGGGACTCAGTTTTTGAGCTAGTTGCTGATCATCCAAATGGACATCTGCAAAAAATTGGTCCTTAAACTTTCCAAGCTGATTTTCATCAATAACAAAAAATCCTCCCCAAGGTCTGGTGTCATCTTTATTGATGATGATATATCCTTCTTTATCTAAGAAATCAGAAACCTTATTGAAAATGTCTGATTTGTCTTCTTTTCCTAACGTTATCATTTCTTTGGTTTGATAGTGAATTGTAAAAATAGCCAATCTATAAAAAACAATAGCTTTTTTATGAAAAAAGCTGCTTCAAAAGCTGAAGGTTTAAAACACCTCCACACTTCTAAAGCAGCTCTAAATAAAATTTATTCTGTTTTTATTTTAGGAACAACATTTCACGGTATTTTACCAATGGCCAGTATTCATCATCTACTAGCAATTCAAGCTTATCAACTGAATATCTGATTTTATCGAAGAAAACATCTTTCACATCTGAACTGTAAGCCTTTGCTTTTTCTTCGATGTCAGTGATTTTATTGATTCTTCTTCTTGCATCCGTCATCTGATTGATGTTTGTCTTGATAGACTCTAAGTGTCCGCTGATTTCTCTGATTGTTTCTACAGCAGCATCATTGTCCAGTCCGAGTTCTTTCAATCCTTTTGCGTTTTCTATCAGTTTATTCTGATAATCAACGGCAGTAGGTATGATATGGTTAAGTGCCAAGTCCCCTATGACCCTAGATTCGATCTGCACCTTCATGATATAGTTTTCTAACATTATTTCATGTCGGGCATCCAGTTCCAGGTGATTGAATATTTTATGTCTTGCAAACAGTTCCTTACTTTTTTCTGTTTTGAACACATCCAATGCAAAAGGAGTGCTTTTCAGGTTAGAAAGCCCTCTTTTCTCTGCTTCCGTAGCCCACTCCTCAGAGTAACCATCACCTTCAAATCTGATTCTTTTGGTTTCTTTAATGTATTTTCTAAGAACATTGACAATAGCAATTTTCTTTTCCTTGCCTTTGCCCATTTCCTCTTTCACATCAGCGTTAAAGGTTTTCAAGGTATCAGCTACGATTACATTCAGGACAGCCATAGGACCTGCCACATTTGCATGCGAACCCACTGCTCTGAATTCAAACTTATTACCTGTAAAGGCGAATGGAGAAGTTCTGTTTCTATCCGTATTGTCAAGAATGATTTCCGGGATCTTACTGATTCCCAGTTTCATGTACATATTCTCCCCTTTTTCAATTTTCAGCTCACCATTTTTCTCCAGTTCATCCAGAACACCCGTCAAAGTGGATCCTAAGAAAACAGAAATGATTGCAGGTGGTGCTTCATTGGCTCCCAGCCTCCAGTCATTCCCAGCAGAGGCTATACTCGCTCTTAAAAGATCATCATAATCATGCACAGCCTTGATAGTAGCTATCAGGAAGGTAAGAAACTGAAGATTTTCTCTGGCAGAGTTACTTGGCTGAAATAAGTTTACTCCGGTATCAGTGATCAGCGACCAGTTGTTGTGCTTTCCGCTGCCGTTTAATCCAGCAAATGGTTTCTCATGAAACAAGACCTTAAGGTTGTGCTTTTCCGCCACCTTGGTCATAAGATCCATAAGGAGCTGGTTATGGTCTGTTGCTTTGTTTATTTCTTCAAATAGAGGAGCTACTTCAAACTGGCCAGGAGCCACCTCGTTATGTCTGGTAGACACAGGGATGCCAAGTCTTAAAGCTTCCACTTCAAAATCCTGCATAAAATCTTTTACTCTGGTGGGGATAGAACCAAAGTAATGGTCATCTAACTGCTGCCCTCTAGCAGGATTGTGGCCAAAAACAGTTCTACCGGCCATGATCAAATCAGGTCTGGTAGCAAACAGTCCTCGGTCAATTACAAAATATTCCTGTTCTACACCAAGTGACGGTGTGATTTTTTTTACATTTCTGTCGAATAATTGACAGATAGTAACTGCTGCGTTGTTTACAGCCTCTATGGATTTCAATAGTGGCGTCTTGTAATCCAGTGCCTCCCCTGTAAAAGCTACGAAAATGGTAGGAATACAAAGTGTCTTATCAAAAATAAATATAGGAGAAGTTGGGTCCCAAGCAGTATATCCCCTCGCTTCAAACGTAGATCTGATACCTCCATTTGGAAAAGAGGAAGCATCCGGTTCTTGCTGAACAAGTGCTGAACCTTTAAATTTTTCTATCCCTGCATTTGCATCAAAAAATGTATCATGTTTTTCAGCTGTAGAACCTGTCAAAGGCTGAAACCAGTGTGTATAATGGGTTACTCCTTTAGAAAGTGCCCATGTTTTCACTGCTGATGCCACCTCATCGGCGGTGTTTTTATCTATTTTGCCTCCTTTTTCTATAGCATTACTTATTTTGCTATATACGGATGGGGCCAGTGATTCTTTCATCTCTGCCAGTGTGAATACCTGAGATCCGAAATAATCTGATATTTTAGAGGATGGAGCTACTGTAGTTACTCTTTCTCTGTTCTGCACCATTTTAAGTGCTTCGTGTCTTAAAGTCGCCATTGTTTATTGATGTGGTTATTTATTTATCTCCAAAAATAAAGAAATATATTTAAATAAAACAAATATGGTGAAATCTTAAACCATTTTTTATTATCCGAACATATTTTTACGTAAAAACAGCTGAAATTTCATCCAATTTAAGACTTTTTGAAAAAAATTACCGCAAATTGATATTATTGAATTCCACAGTTATTCCTGTTATCTTTGCAAATAATTAAAAATATCAGTAACCAAGAAGGTTTGAAGAAGGTAGCATTTTATACACTCGGTTGTAAATTAAATTATTCAGAGACATCTACGATCAGCAGGATGTTTGAATCTAAGGGGTATCAAAAGGTAGATTTTAATGCCACTCCTGATATATTTATCATCAATACTTGTTCTGTCACTGAGAATGCGGATAAGAAATGTAAGAAAATAGTCAAGGAAGCAAAAAAAATATCACCTAATTCTTATGTGACTATCATAGGATGCTATGCTCAACTTAAACCACAAGAAATAGCGGAAATAAAAGGAGTAGATGCAGTCCTCGGTGCAGCAGAGAAATTCAGATTGATAGAATTACTGGATGGCTTTGCCAAAGAACAGGAAACCAAAGTATTGGCTTCCGAGATTCAGGATGCCACTGTTTTTAACAATGCTTTCAGCATGCATGACCGCACCCGGACTTTTCTGAAAGTACAAGATGGCTGTAATTATGGCTGTGCTTTCTGTACCATTCCTTTGGCCCGTGGTAAAAGTAGAAGTGACAGTATCTCCAATATAATTGAATCTGCGCTAGAAATTGCCGAAACTGACGTAAAAGAAGTTGTCCTGACCGGAGTTAATATTGGTGACTTTGGGATTCAGGAGGGCAAAAGAAAAGAAAAATTCATTGATCTGATTACAGCTCTGGATCACGTAGAAGGAATAGATAGATTTAGAATATCATCAATAGAACCGAATTTACTTACCAATGAAGCAATAGAGTTTGTTTCTAAATCAAACCGTTTTGTACCGCATTTTCACATACCACTTCAGTCAGGAAGCAATGATGTGCTTAGAAAAATGGGAAGACGCTACCTTAGAGAACTCTATGAGGACAGAGTATCCAAGATTAAAGGTTTAATGCCCCACTGTTGTATAGGTGTAGATATCATAGTCGGTTTTCCTGGGGAAACAGATGATCATTTCTTAGAAACTTATAATTTTCTAAAAGAACTGCCAATTTCATATCTTCATGTCTTTACTTATTCTGAGAGAGCCAATACCCGCGCAGTGGATATGGATAATGCCGTTCCTATGAAAGTCAGAAATGAGAGGTCCAAAATGCTGAGGATTCTGTCAGAGAAGAAGAAGAGGCTATTCTATGAAGAGAACTTAGGAAATACCTTCACTGTCTTATTTGAAGAAGATATTGAAGACGGTATGATGCACGGATTTACGGAGAACTATATCAGGGTATCTGCCAAATATGATCCTATATTGATCAATGAACTTAAAAATGTTCAACTTATTGCTATCAACGAAAATGGCACAGTGGATATTGGAGAACCTGAATTGGTTTACGAAAAACATTAATTGGTTTTTTTCGGCTATATGATAAATAAACATATTGCCAAACAACCTTAAGCACTTGATGTTTACTGTTTAAGATCATCAAAACAGTAGAAATCATGACTATTTCGTTAGCAGCGCTAGAACCAAAAGGAAGGATCACTCGGAGAAAATTTCTAGTTTTATTTGTGGTGTTCTATTTCATCAATTTGCTATGCCTTTTAAAGTTAATTGAAGCATTTGAAATTCAGGCTTGGGGTGCCTTCGTATTGTTTGGAATTATCCTGGTGGCTACTATAATAGTATTACTATATCAGGCTATCCGAAGACTGCATGATATCGGGTATGATTGGAGATATGCGTTGTATTTACTTATCCCCCCACCTATAAATTTTATTGGTTTTGTTTACCTGACAATCAAAGAAGGTGAGAAAGGCAGCAACAGATATGGCCCAGATCCACGGGATACGGATATGTTCTGATTAAAGTTTAAGACAGTAATTTTTCTTATACCGTCTTATTTTACTTTTGAAACTCAACTATCGCTAAATTCTGATCTTATACTTTTAGCAGCACCGGCTGCGCCATCTACTCATATCTAAGTGACTCGATCGGATCCAGTTTACTGGCTTTATACGCAGGAAAAAATCCACTTAATAAACCTACTATAATACATATCAC
>DATHVH010000251.1:0-7646 GCA_035461405.1 Anditalea sp. | reverse complement strand
ATAGGGGGAACGCTGTGGCGTGGGCAGTAGAAAGGAAGGATGGAGGTAGGGGATTTAGTACCACAATGGGCCATGCACATTCTAACTGGGAAATTGATGATTTCAGAAAATTGATACTTAATGGAATTGTCTGGGCTGCTGGTGTTGAAGTTCCTTCAAAGGGAGTAGATGTCAAATATTATACAGACAGGGAAGTGACGAAACACTTATTTGACAAATCTAGCAAAGCACTGATCCTTACAGGTAACAATTATCCTGGTCACCCCTGGGAAGAAACTACGCCTTTGATTAAAGAAGCAATTGAAGAGAGAAGTCCCATTCATGTGGATGTTTCTTATAATATAGAAGACTTGGGGCAATACAAATTAGAAGACTATGACCTCCTTATTCTGAATTATGCCAATTGGGAAGACCCTACAGGCTTGTCGGAAGCTTCAAAAAAAGCCTTTACTAACTATTTATCTGGTGGGGGTGGATTAATGGTCATTCATTTTGCCAATGGTGCTTTCCATTATTCCCTTCCCGGAGCAGAGGAATCTGATTGGCCTGAATATAGGGAAATTGTCAGACGGGTCTGGGACCATCATTCCGACAGTGAACATGACAATTATGGAAAATTCACGGTAAATATAACATCTCATCAACATCCTATTACATCAGGCATTGATGATTTCGAAACAATGGATGAACTTTATTTTAACCAAAAAGGAGAGAAACCAATAACACCCCTGCTTTCTGGAAAATCTGAAATAACAGGTGACGAAGAACCACTTGCCTGGATATACAATTATGGTGAAGGTAAAGTCTTTCAGACCGTATTGGGCCATGATGAAAAATCATTCCAATCTCCAGAGTTTCGAAAAATCCTTCGCAATGCAGCTATGTGGACTGGGGGTCAATTGTAAAAAAGAAATAAGCTTTTACGCTATTCTGATGAAATATTAATAATGAATAGAACAAAAAATTCAGGTATAATTATATTGGGTGCACTAGTCGTACTGATTTTAAGCATCGTTGCTTGGCTGTACCTATATGGATCTTTCGATTCTGATGATAGCGCATATGTAGATTGGGATCAGCCTGGAGGAAACATTCACCAGACTAAATTTTCACACTTAGATCAGATTAACAGTGAAAATGTTAAAGACCTGCAAGTAACTTGGGTATATAATTCCGGAGATATGGCTGGGAATGTGCAGCTAAACCCTTTGGTGATCCAGGGCATCATGTATGTGACCACACCTAGCCAAGAGGTGATAGCAGTGGATGCCACTAATGGCGAAGAGTTATGGAGATTTAATCCAGCCAGAGAAGGAGAAAAATTTGGAGGGATAAATAGAGGAATTGCTTATTGGAAAAGGGGAAAAGAGGGTAGATTGCTTTTTACAGCAGGTAATTTTTTATATGCCATCGAGCGAAAGTCCGGCGAGGCAGTTGAGTCTTTTGGGGATAATGGACGCGTGGACTTGAATGAAGGACTGGTTAAACCTGCCGACCAAATGGGCATCACCTCTCCTGGTGCCCCGGTAGTATTTAAAGATATGGTCATCCTGGGAAGTCTTAGTTGGAGTTCTCCTGCCAATGTAAGTGCCTTTAATATTCATACTGGAGAAAGAGAATGGATCTTTAATACCATACCAGGACCTGGAGAATATGGCTACGAAACTTGGGGAAATCCCGATTTCTGGAAAACTGGCGCTGGCGTAAACTCCTGGGGCGGTCTTACTGCCGATGAAGAAAATGAGATGGTTTTTTTCTCTACAGGCCAGCCAAAAGATGATTTTTTCCGACCTGACAATGAGGGAGAACAGCTTTTTGGCAATTCCATAGTAGCACTAAATGCAGTGACCGGGAAGAGGGTTTGGCATTACCAGGATATCCATCACGACCTTTGGGACCTTGACCTACCTACTGCTCCCATATTAGCTAATATAAAGTACAAAGGAGAAACAGTTCCCGGTGCCATTCAGTTGACCAAGACCGGCAATACGCTTTTGTTCAATAGGCTTACTGGGGAGTTGCTTTCGGAGGTAGAGGAGGTGCCGGTACCAGCATCTGAACTTGCCGGTGAATTTGCTTTCCCCACCCAACCAAAGGTCAAATGGCCGGAGCCATTTTCTAAGCAGGTAGTTACTGAAGAGGATTTGACCACTAGAACCCCTGATGCCCATGCTTATGCAAAGCAAGTGTATGAGGAAGCTGATGTCGGTTGGTTTATTCCCCCATCTGAGAGAAATATTCTCTATTACGGTGTCCATGGGGGGGCCGAATGGGGCGGAGGTTCATTTGACGACTCAGAACAAATTTTATATGTCAATGCCAACGAACTGGCCTGGCTCATCCAGATGAGAGACATCAATTTAGATAAAGAAGGGGATGAACAGATCACTGATGGTAAAGCTGTATATTTGAGAATGGGCTGCACCGGCTGTCACGGGGCCAATAGGGAAGGACAGGGAAGCCTGCCCAATCTGTTGGATCTGGATCAAAAATACGAATCTGTTGAAGTAGAGAAAATTATCACGAGGGGAAAAAATGCCATGCCGGCATTTGCCCATATTGAGGAAAAGGACTTGCAGGATTTAGTTAATTATTTAATGGATAAGGAAGATGCTTCCTCCGCCAGAATTTCCAATGAAAGACCAGAATTCAGATCTATGGGTTACAATAAATTTTTGGATCCTGATGGCTATCCTGCCACTGCCCCTCCATGGGGAACCCTCAATGCTTTGGACCTGACTACCGGTAAAATTAAATGGAAAGTACCACTGGGCGAACATGAAGAGCTGACCCAGCAGGGCCATGAAATAACGGGAACAGAAAACTTTGGAGGTTCCATAGTGACGGCTGGCGGACTGATTTTCATAGGGGCAACCCGAGATGAGAAATTCAGGGCATTTGATAAGGAAACAGGTAAACTTCTTTGGGAAGCCCAACTTCCATATGGAGGTTACTCCACTCCAAGTACCTATTCAGTCGATGGAAAGCAATATGTAGTAATTCCCGCAACAGGAGGAGGAAAGCTAGGAGGACCGACCGGAGATGCATATGTAGCCTTGTCTTTCCCAGATTTAGTCCAAGAATACCATATTATGTATTATAGAAAGATATATCGGTTAATATGGCGAATAGTTTAGAAGATAAAAAACTTACTGATTATGAGGAAGTAAAAGTAGAGTATAATATTTAAAATACTTGGGATTTATACTGGCATTTATTAAAAAATATATAAATTTTTTGCGTATATTTATAATATAATTTATTGATATATAGATAGTTATATGAATGTTCTCTATGGGTTGTCGTGCTATGTTATAATAGGTCTTAATCAATAGCTATTAAGTTCGATAAGATTTAGGATATCATGTCAAATTTTTCTGAAAAAGCTATAAAATATGATTTCAGATAAATTGAACGGCTATTTTTATTGCCGGTAAAATTCTACGCTTCTACGCTTCTACACTTATTCGAAACATCTTTCCTAAATAATCTATTTGTTTCCAGATCAATTCCACTTCAAATTTCAGTGATTTTCGGAAAGAAGAGTGTGAATTAAATTCTTTGATCGATTTAAGCATTTTTTTTAATAACTAAACTATAACACTTATTCAGTTCAATATGTAAACTGGTTGAATATGAAATGGGCTAAATTTTATAATTCGAGTTCAGGCAATTCCTTAAGATCACTACTTAAGAAAAGTTTCTCAACTAGCATTTATGCAGCTGAAATGTTTTTAAATATTGAGGTTTTAAAGCCTCCATCTAACTTGGATCCTTTTATTTGTTTATTAACATTTTTAAAAAAGAAATATACAATTTTTCTGAAAGCATATCACAAGCTGAAGAATTATAAAACTTCAATTAAAAAAAATTTACTTTCCTTATTTTTTATTTTTTTTCTAGTCACGAATTCTTTCAGTCAGGGCACAATAAAGGGAAATGTAAAGAATTTGAATGGACAGCCCATTGCATTTACCAATATACTTGTTTTGGATAAATCGGACTCATCTTTAATAATAGGGAATGTGTGTGATGAGTCCGGTCAGTTTTATTTATCCAATATCCCAAAAGGAGACTATCTTATTTCTGCTCATATGATTGGGTATCAAACTTTCTTTACTGCTCCTATTGCAGTAGAAATAAACAACAATCAAACATTTGAATTTATATTGACCGAAGAAGTGAGTGAATTATCAGAGGTTTTGGTCTCTGCCAAAAAGCCTCTATTTGAGCAGCAGTTGGGTAAGCTAGTGGTAAATGTAAACAGCAGTATTATTTCAACGGGTTCGACAGTCCTAGAAGTTCTTTCAAGGACTCCTGGGGTTCTCGTAAACCAACAAAACAACACGATTACCCTCAACGGCAAGGAAGGAGTAATGGTCATGTTTAACGGCAAGCTTGTCCGTTTGCCTTTGGAAGCTGTTGTACAAATGCTATCAGGTATGAATGCCGACCAAGTGAGCACCATTGAAATTATCCATTCACCACCTGCTAGATATGACGCTGAGGGGAATGCAGGATTAATTAATATTGTTAGTAAAGAAATGCTGGAAATGGGAACCAATGGATCTTTTTCAGGAAATTTTGGGTCATCATTTGATAAACAAACTTTAGAAAATTTTGGCGGGTCTATGAATATCAATCACCGTGGAAAAAAAGTAAGTTTTTACATCAATGCTTCTGCCCGGAGAGAACATTTTTTACTCTTCGTACCTAATTTTAGAAAGATAATATCCCCTGATGGTGAAATTATTAGTGATTCGAATATGGAAAGAGATTTTCTAACATGGACACTGAATGGACAAGGTGGCTTTGAAATTAATTTGAATCCGAATACTTCAATAGGAGGTCAGCTTACCGGTATCAGTACCAAGCATGATCAGGATGCTTTTGGACATACTGATATCAGTTATTCAAATACCTTAGATACAAGAATTTTAGTAAATGATTTGGAAAGGAACCATTGGTGGGGATATGGAACAAATTTATATTTATCTCATAAATTTAAAAAAGGAAGCTTACTTACATTTGACGCAGATTATCTGTATTATTTTCACAATAACCCACATAATTACACATTTAATTATTCCAATATATCGGAGCAGACGGAAGACGTGGAATTGTTGATTAATGATAAGCATACACCTATACATATATGGGTGGGCAAATCAGATTTCCAAAAACAGCTGAATAAAAATATATCTATGGAAGTGGGGATTAAAGGTACATTTTCAGATATAGAAAATAAACTTCTTGCCAATAGGTCAATTAATGATAACTGGTCAATAGATACAGTTCTAAGTCAGCATGTACTGATGAAAGAAAATATAGGGGCCGCTTATATAAGCTTTGATACAGATATAAGTCTCAAAACAAAAATGCAGGCGGGGCTTAGGTACGAATTTACCCATACTTATCTTAAACATTTCATGGGAGATCCTATACTGGAGAGAAATTATGGCAATCTTTTCCCTAATTTTTCAATTAGCAGAGAACTTAACGAAGACCATAACCTATCTTTTTCATATGGACGTAGAATTACCAGGCCTACATACGGTGACTTGGCTCCTTTTGTAACCTTTTTAGACCCAATGAATTTATTAATGGGTAATATTGAATTACTGCCATCTCTGTCTCACAGCGTCAAAACTAATTACCAATTTAAAAAGTCCTATACCTTAGCTTTAGATATTACTCAGATTAAAAACTTTATTGCCTGGGATATACTGGTATTACCGGAACAGAACATACAAATAACGCAGACTAATAATATTGACAATACTTTGAATATTTCCCTTACTTTAAGTGCGCCTAATAATTTTGCAGAATGGTGGGAAGGGAACAGTTCTATTCAGGGAATTTTTCAAAAGGTAAATTCAATTAGACAGGAAATCCCTCTGGAGAGAAAAATGCAATATGTACATATCAATTCTTCTCAAACATTTAAATTAGGAAATGGATATTCTGCAGAAATTTCAGGATTTTATATGAGTCCTCAGCTTTATGGGCTGTTAACTATAAAATCTTTCGGGACGCTGAACTTGGGGTTTCAAAAAGAATTGAATAATAACAATGGAAGTTTCAAATTATCGGGGGAAGATATATTTTGGACACGCAAATTTTTGGCAGAAAACAATAACCCACAACTAGGTTTTGAATCAAATCTTGGGTTTATCCAGACTTCCCGGATTATTAGGTTGACATATTCGAAGAATTTTGGAAATTCAGGAATTAAATCTATTAAAAAAGACGCGGGTTCGGAAGAAGAAAGGAATAGGGCTAGATAAAAATATAGTGGTATTTAAAAAAGAATTTTTTGGATTAAATTAGAAAATTTTTATGTATATTTATATTATATTTTATTGATAACTAGATAGTTATATAGGTTATAAGTATAATCTGTCACTAATTTGTAATGGGTATAAAACCTTGAAAAGGCTGAAACAAAAAGTCAGGAATCTCTCATAAAGTTGCTTTTGCAATAGCATACTTCAGATAATTGTACGGCTATTTTTACCGCCGGTTAAATTGTTACAATTGTACTCATATTTGAAACATCAGTCCTAACCAATCTATTTGATTCTAGGTAAATTCAATCTCACCAACCAAAATAATTTTAGGAAAGCAGTGTAGGAGTAAATTGACTTCCATGCATATCCGCATCCTTTTTCCTTAAACTATAAGAATTTTTCTGTTCAATAAATTAAATACTTGGATATGAAAACGGTTAAATTATATGGATCAAATGCCAACTATTCCTCAAATCTATCATTAAGGAGAAGTATAGTAAATAGAATTTCTAAAGATTATAATTTCCATAAAATCTTCTGGACTTGTAATAATATTATTAATCCCTTGATATTGTTAATAGTATTTGGTTTGTCCTCTATGGTGGAAGTAAGGGGACAGTGTCAAGTGAATGGCCATATCCAGGATATTTCAGGAAAACCTATAGCTTTTGCCAATGTGCTATTATTATCTCCTGCCGATTCTTCCATTGTTAAAGGATCTGTTTCTAATGAAAATGGTGCATTTCAGTTTGATCAGATACAGGAAGCTGATTATTTGATCAGCGTTTCTTTATTGGGATTTAAAAAGCATTTCGATCGATATGACATCGAATGTAATTCTCCTGCCACCATTAGCCCCATTACTCTTTTGGAGTCAGAAGAAGAGCTCGAAGAAATAGAGGTGAGTGCCCAGCTTCCGCTTTATGAAAGAAAGATTGACCGGATGGTCATCAATGTACAGGCCAGCATCACTTCAGCCGGAAATACTGTGATGGAGGTGCTCCAAAAATCGCCAGGAGTAATGGTTAATAGACAAAGCAATTCCATATTGCTTAACGGAAAACCCGGGGTTACCATCATGATCAATAACAGGATACAAAGGCTACCCATGGAGGTGGTATTCCAGATGTTGGATGGGATGAGTGCCGCCAACATAGAAAAGATAGAGCTGATCACCAATCCTCCTTCTAAATATGACGCAGAAGGAATGGGCGGGATCATTCACCTGCTTTTATCTCAAAGTGAAGATCTGGGTACAAACGGAAATTTTGGGGTGACAGCAGGTTATAATGCGAGGGAAATATTAGCTGCAAATTTCAACCTTAATCACAGGAAAGAAAAATTATCATTTTTTGT
>DATHVH010000250.1:0-4539 GCA_035461405.1 Anditalea sp. | reverse complement strand
TCAAATCGAGTAGTTAACATTCTTTCCTATGATACTTGGAAAAGGAATAATGAATTGTTTCACGGAAAGGTCTTCAAATAAAAATGCATACAGCGGCTTATAGTAAAGAAGTAAATTCAGATAGATACCAATGGATAGCTTATAAAAATCCGTTGTGACAAGGTTATGCTTTGGGCATGATAAAAGGTGAGGCTATGCCTCACCTATGAAAATACCGTAATGCTATCATGTCCGATTCAGCACCATGGTGCTGATTCTTGGAAATAAGAATACCTTGGCCTCGCAGACTGCAAGATAATTTTAAACATTTTAATGATTAGGCTAAATCTGAGTACCATTGACCTCATCACTATAACTCATCTTCATCCTCTTCTTCTTCACCTAGATTAAACATACTGCTGAATAGATCTTTGAACTGCATTCCGGTATCCAGAAGTTTTTTACTTAGCTGGCTGTATTCTGCCAGCCCATGAAGTGCAAATTCCATGAAAAATTCTTTTTCCTTTTCAGGCAGGTCATTGACATTTTTGGTCACTATATTTTCGAGTCCTGGAATTTTATGCAGAATTTTCTTGTAGTCTTTATCACTTTGGGCTGCCAGGATATCCACTTCATTTCCTTCTCCAAACCATGCTAATGGATGCACGTAAGGATTTCCTTCTTTCTCGCGTTTCTTTTGTTCAGGTGAGGGGAAATATTGGGTAAAGAGGGTTCGCACCGCTTTTCCTATAAGTGTATAAGCTACTAGTCCGGCACCTTCCTGCTCTCCTTCATAGACCAATTCTATCTTTCCTGTGATAGCAGGTACTATTCCGATCAGGTCAGCTACACGTACCACAGTGGTATTTTCATCATTCAAGTATAACCTTCTTTCAGCAGCACTGATCAAGTTTTCATAAGCAGATATGGTAAGCCTGGCAGATACACCGCTTTTTTCATCCACATATTCACTGTGCCTTGCTTCTATAGCCACCTGTTCGATAAGGTCCTTCATCAGTTCCGGTACATGGATCCTGTCAGTAGGCTTATCATTAAGCTTTGCTTCTTGGGCTGTGATGCGTTTACCTATTTCAATGGATTTTGGATAGTGCGTGATGATTTGACTCTCGATTCTGTCCTTCAAAGGCGTCACTATGCTACCTCTATTGGTATAATCCTCAGGGTTAGCAGTAAATACAAACTGAATATCCAGTGGTAGCCTTAACTTAAAACCTCTGATCTGAATATCCCCCTCCTGCAGTATGTTGAACAGGGCCACTTGGATACGGGCCTGTAGATCGGGCAGCTCATTGATGACAAATATACTTCTATGGGAGCGTGGGACTAATCCGTAATGTATGACACGCTCATCATTATAGGATAACTTTAAAGTAGCTGCCTTTATAGGATCCACATCTCCTATCAGATCTGCTACAGATACATCTGGGGTAGCCAATTTCTCGGTATACCGGTCGGATCGGTGCCACCATATAATCGGGGTAGCATCTCCTTTTTCTTTTATCAAGTCACGTGCAAAAGTGGTAAGCGGCTGTAAAGGATCATCATTCAATTCAGCACCTTTGACCACTGGAACATATTCATCTAAGAGTAAAGTCATCATCCGGGCAATACGTGTTTTTGCCTGACCTCTTAAGCCCAGAAGGTTAATGTTGTGCCGGGAAAGTATAGCCCTTTCTATATCAGGGATTACAGTATCCTCATAACCCCATATGCCTTCAAAAACATTTTCTTTATTCTTTATCTTTTGGATAAGGTTGCTCCTCAGTTCTTCTTTTATTGTTTTGGGCTGGTATCCGGCAGATTTAAGTTCGCCAAGAGTTTTAATGCTTTGTAATTCTTTTCCTTTAAGGTTTTTATAATCCATGTTGTTAAAAACGTTTTGTACGGTTTCTGCTGAAATCTTCAAAAATCAGGTCTCCCAGACCTTTTAAATCACTGTAGTAGGCATTACCATTGTTTACTTTGGTGAATTCTTTTACAAATTCTTTCAAATAGGGATCGGTAGCGATCATGAATGTAGTTACGGGTATTTTTATTTTTCGGCATTGAGCAGCAAGCTTTAGAGTTTCGTTTAATATTTTACTATCTATCCCAAAGCTATTTTTATAATACTTGATTCCCACCTTAAGGCAAGTAGGTTTACCATCGGTGATCATGAAAATCTGCTTATTGGCATTTTTTCTTCTTCGGAGGATGTCCATCGCCAGTTCCAGTCCTGCCACGGTATTGGTATGATAAGGCCCCACTTGAAGGTAAGGTAAATCTTTGACCTGTATCTGCCAGGCATCATTTCCGAATACAATGATGTCCAAAGTGTCTTTAGGATATCGTGTCTTAATCAGCTCTGATAGGGCCATGGCTACTTTTTTGGCTGGGGTAATCCGGTCTTCACCATAGAGGATCATGGAGTGCGATATATCAATCATCAGTACGGTAGAGGTCTGGGATTTAAACTCCTTCTCCACCACTTCCAGATCATCTTCCGTAAGCAGATAATCTCCTGAAATGCCATGATTGGCTTGTGCGTTTCTAAGCGAATCCGTCAGCGCTATCTGGTCCAGATTATCACCGAACTGAAAGGCACGTCTGTCTGTACCTCTCTCATCACCTCTTCCTGAATGGGTAGTTTTATGTTGCCCGCTTTTGCCTCGCTTAAGCTTACCAAAGATTTCCTCTAATGCATTTTTTCTGATCAGCTGTTCGGATTTACCGGTGATCTTAATTTCTCCCTTTTGGTTTTCCTCCGTCAGGTAACCTTTTTCTTTTAGGTCCTCTATGAAATTTCCTATCCCATATTCAGGATTGGTCATGTTATATCTTTTGTCCAGATTAGTTAGCCAGCTAAGCGCCTCCGCTACATCTCCTCCGGTCATGGTGACCAACTGAAGGAATATATTGAGTAGGTTTTCAAATGTGCTTTTCTCTGGATCTTGGGAGGGAGTATATTTGGTAAATTTAAATCCTTTCATATAATTTTGTTACAGGAAATGAGTATTGTGCCTATAACAAGAATAGATACCTTCAAGTTTAGAATAATTAATAAAATAAAAATCAAAAGAAAGTGAATAGATTCTCAGGTTACTTTTTTATGGTAAAAAGCAGTTTTTTTGAGATGATATAAAAAATAGTTTGGGCTACTGATTATCCCTATTTGCTGTTATTTCATATTGTATAGGCTTAAAAGAATAATTATTGGACTGCTCGGCAGAACAGGCCGTTAGCCCTACGATCAAATCCATTTCCGCTCTGAACAAGACATAATCACCTGCTTTGCTTTGGGGGGGATCTACGCTAAGAGTACCATCGGGTGCAAACTGTACGTTCATGAAAATATTGAAGGCAGTGGGTACGTCGTCCGGTGCTACCCCATATTTTTCCAGATTGGTATACAGGTTTTCAAAGCAGCTGGGGTGGTAGGAATGGTCATTATAGATGATCTGAAAAGTTTCGGGACTGCATGGAGCCAGAAGAAAATCATTCCTGCCATTAGTGTCCTCCAGTATCTCCATCATTTTACTGCTGCGGTTGCTCCAGAGATGATGGCCTTGGGTAATAAGGATTGTATTTTCGAAATCCAGGGTTTTACCCGATGAAAGTTTTTCACGCTTGTCTTCTGCATTGAAAAGTACCATGTCACTCACCTGCTCACCCTGAGGGTCTATGACTTTTAGATAATCGCCCTTTTTTAATATAAATGCTGCTCCTGTTTGTTTCTCTATTGTCTTTAACATGCTTATTGTTTATTTATCCTCTTTCTTACCAGAAGTAGATGGCAAATAGTAAATAAAATAGTTAAGGCCAAACCTTTGTTTTGGTCTTTGGGTTGTTCCATTCAAGGGGAATCACGTTGGGTTATGTTATGGGTTGTAATCAAATTATTGTTTCACTTCATGCATTAATCCTGCCATGAAGGGACACTTCCAGCTATCCTCTACTTTTCTGCCACTGTACTGGGCCGCTTCACTTCCTTCACCGAAATCTTCCAGCATCGGATTAATAGATCCGTCATAGGCCATATCCCTGTTTCTGATCACATTTTTCATGTTCTCAAACTGGTCGTTGTCCCTCAATCTGACAAACTGCCTGTGCAAGTTAAAGGCCATAGCTGTAAAGGGGAACCGTCTGGCTTTTCTGCTGGCATTGGGGTGTAAACCAACTATAAAAAAGGATGTACCGTCAAAACTAAAGCTGAAATTAGGATCTTCAGGGTTACTGCTCACAGTAGGGTCCCATTTTCCCTTTTCCTTTTCACTGTCATGAAGCATTTGGATCTGCGTCCATAGTTTATTTTCGAAACCTATCTCGGAATCTGCCTCATCAGTAAAAACTGCAATTAAGGTTAAATAGTCACTTTGGGTCTCATCTGTTTCTCTAATATATTTTTTTAAATCCGCTCCTAATTTCTTTGTGGTGTTGGGGTTTCCCATTTCACCATATATTCCCAGTCTGTATTGCTTGGAATTAATAGAAGCCTTTGCTCCAACACAAGGGTATTCTGTTTCTCCGATTTTTTCATTCAGGCCCGAATGTATTTTTTGT
>DATHVH010000249.1:0-11008 GCA_035461405.1 Anditalea sp. | reverse complement strand
AATTTCCATTCTCCGAACCGTGGTAATCGGAGCAAAATCAAATTTAAAGCTAGTATCTAAGGTACCATCAGGGTTTAGCCTGACTAATCCGTTCACCTCTTGACCATCAATCTCAATAAAATTTCCAGACACAACGAATTTCCCATCTGCTTGGACTATAGCCTGATCTGCCTTGGCAAAATCATAAAATTTTGGAGCAAAACTTTGATTGAAAACCTGATGATCAATATTCACCTCATTTGGTTTGTCAGCCGGATCTTCTTTATTATCCCCATTATTAATAGGATCCCCTTCCTTATCCCCCCGTTCTTCTTCACCATTTTCTTCCGAATCACCTTCCTTATATTCCTCTCCCCCCTCTTCTATATCCTCTTCATTTTCAGGATTGCTGTCAGCTCCATCGCCAGGTCCATTCTCCTTGGGGATATAGGGCAGACTATAAATTTCCTGTACAGAAAATCCATACTCATCAGTTACATTGACCCTAATTTCGACGGCACCTCTATCAATATCTTCCTCCGTAATAGTATGGTTTATAATCCATCCCTTTTCTACTTTCATTACCGGAATAATGTCCCATAAATAGTAAGCTTCCATTATAAATAATCCTCCGGAGTGTTCAAAGGCAATATCAAACCTAACCTCTTCGCCCAACTCTTCGAAAAACGTAGGATCAGAAGTAATGGCTATTTTTGAAGTAGGCCTAAACTTAATTTCCTGAGAAAAACCCTTTGTCTGTCCATTGGGGTCAGAAGTCTCAATATCAAACAAAATGCTTTGATTGGTAATGTCATTCCGGGTGACCACATGGCTAAAAATATGATTATAATACTCTCCGCTATTTAAAGCTTTAGAGAATAACTGTTTACCTGTATTTATCTCAATCGCTTCAATTTTATTATAGTAGTCCCCCGTATTGGTAATCAGTATTGAAAAATTTAATTCCTCTCCTTCATATGAAAAATACTCTTTATCAATAGTAATATTTTCTTCCCATTCACCAGGTCCGTATTTAGGTTGGACGTTAAATGGAATTTCTACTTCCGGTTCATTGACGCTATTATTAATAATAAACAGCTTTTCATTTATATCATTCTGTTGATCTGCCCTGAAGTTAAACATTAATGATGTTATTGATCCGGGTTGGATTTCCAAAGGCAACCCAGTATATCCCTTTAAGCCCACAACATCATTATTTATTTCAGATATGGTCAAAACTTCAGTACCGATATTCTGTATTGATATTTCGTATGGATGATTTTCCATTATAATAGCCTCAGCTATATCTGATATTTTTAGTATGGATATAGCGGGGACGCGTTCCAAGTACAGGCTTTTATATGTATTAAATTGGTATGCTTTTTCTGTCCTTCCAGTGAAGTTCAATATTATATTTCCTTGATCCACATCTTTCTGAGTTACTGTGTACGGAAATCGTTGTGAAACCACCTCCCCTAATCCTATTTTTCCTAGGTCAACCTGAACATTAGTAAAGTATTCCTGCACGATGAATTCTTCTATAGCAACCTTACCTGTATTTTCCACAACCAGAACCAGTTCCAGTTCCTCCCCGACATACCCAAAATCTTCAGCTCCCTCTAACCTCATGGATACTTCAGGATAATTTTCTTCAACAAACGCTGTTACCGAAAATTGATACCCATTGTCAAATCTGATAAACTCATTAAAATCCCCTGGTTTATTCGGCACAAAAGACATTCTCACGTTAGCTGAGGCACCGGGTAAAGGGTCAGGGGCAGGTCGGATAACACCTTTAACTGTGAAAATCCTGACGTATAAAAAAAATGAAATATCAAATCATCTTCACCATCATTATATAATTCAATTTGGAATTCGGCAGTTTCCCCCATCTGCAGATTTCCTAAATCAGCATGTGAATTTCCATTTGCAAATGCGAGGTGGACAAAGAGGATATTAAAAATCCAAAAACACAATATCTTTTTCATTCTTTAAAAACTAAATTTAAATGCAATACCCTACTCTAAGGGTTTTCTTAATCGATACTATATCCAATTCTTTAAAATTGATGGTATAGTAGGGATAAGTGTCTACTGGACTGGAAGTTGTCCATAGGAAAAACTAGTCAGTATGTATACATGATATTAATTAAATTATTGGAAGGAATATTTTACCCATCCTCATGGACTGCCAATACAGTATTAGTACAATTAAAAAATTTGGTCTCGATGCTGAGATCAAATAACCGCTGGTCAAAAGCAGTATTTTTAGCAAAAAATGTAATAAATAACTGTAGAGTTTTTTTCATAAGAATAGGTATAATAATTAACAAAAAATTTCCTGTACTTCCATACCTCCCCTATGTCCCAAACTTTTAAGTACTGTTGTAAATTTGGAGCCTAAATAAAACTAAAAACAAAACATATACAAACTTTATACTATGTTATATAAAATTAAATTTTGTAAAACAATAATATTAATACAAAATTCATTTATTCAATTATAAAAAATTTGATTATTCATTTAAATTCAATGTATACAAACCGAAATTGATCAAACCGTCGAACTATACTTTAGAATTGTTCCTTAGGCCTTAAATTAACCGAAGGCATTAAGAATTATCATATAGCTCTCCTTAGAAAATGTTAAATCTCAAATAAAAATAATCTCAAAAAATCGTATGCATCAAATTAGAAATGATTTAAGCTTACTATGATTCCCGTATATTATGATATATAGCTGGGATTTACCTTCGTGCATGAAACGATATGTAATTTATAAAATAAATAATAGCGATTCCTTTTTAGATTCACATTCAAAGATCCCCCTATCCCTAAATAGAGTTTTTCGCTTCATTATTCTTCATTCCTTCGTGAAATTTACCCATTAGAACTATGATCTATCTTCATTATTCTATCCTGATCATATGTCTCGAAGCTCCGCCAAATACCCCAAACCCATTGATTATATTGGTTGGCATCGGAGTGGGCTCTCCTCCGAAAAGCTCCGGACGCTGGCCGTTTCGGTGGTAGTAGAAGGCGGTCTGATAATCATAATAGGGTTTATCTACTGTTTCTAAAATCAGGTAACTTTCCATATCCGGATTGTTTCCAGAGAAATACATATCATTAACCAACACTTGAAATTCCATACTTTCACCTTGGAAGGCCGTACTTTCAAAACCCACATTAAAAGGATAGATAGGTACTATCCATTGAATATTACTCCTCAGTTGAATAGCAGTCCTTAAAGGAGTAGTCTCACTTTCCTGGGCAAATTTGAGTATATAGTATTTTTTATCATCCACAATATCTTTTATCCTGAAAAAAACCTCCCTCATACGCACACTCCCCATGCCATCATTCGCACTGCCAAACCTGGCAGATAATAGCTCAGAAGGATGGGGAACACTCGTGCTGCTGCTCACCGAGTTAAAACCCGGGACATCCACTGATACCTCTACCTTATCACCGGCTGAAATAGGATGGTCCACTCTATATTCATTATCTCCAGCCATAAACCTCAATCCTTCAACACTGTTTCCATTGATGTTCATTCGGATATGTGCGTTCCGCAAACCTTCTGTCATGGGTATGCTTTCCTTCATTCCCACCGATTGGGTGATACGCAATCTGATCTGCTCATCTCCGTCAACCAATAGACTGTTCAATACAATCCTGGGAGTATGAGAAGGCATGTTAATCTCTACTTCTCTATTCACCCAATCCATACAAGACGAAAACAGCAAAACGCAACATATTATTAAAAATCTTACCATGGCTTAAAGAATTTAAATTCATAACTAAAGGCTGGAATAATCGGAAATATGGCGATCTGTTTCAAAATCCGTGGGGCATCAGGATTGGGTGGAGACATAAAGAAGTGCTGCTCCTGGGCCCAATAATAATAAAAAGGATTGGCCCTGCTGTAAACGTTATAGAACCCGAGGTTCCAGGTTCTTTCTCCCCAAAGTTTCTTTTTAGTAAACCTTACGCCTATATCAGCACGGTGGTAGGCACGCATCCTGAAATTGTTCCTCCCCTCATAATGCTCTACATGGGGATTTCCAAACCCTCCGCCGGACTGTATCCCCAAAGGCTCATCCAGTAAGGGTGTATACCTGCCTTCGGCAAGTGTGATTGCATTACCTGTACCATATGTCCACGATGCCGAAAAGGTTACATTGTCACGCAACTGGTAGGCTAAAGTCAATCCTATATCATGACGCCGGTCAAAGCGGTCAGGAAAAAACTCCCCACCATTTATATTGGCAAACCGTCTTTCAGAGTTGGACAAGGTGTAGCCAAGCCAGCCACTCCAATTTCCTTCTTTTTTCTGCAAGAGTACTTCCAAGCCTTTGGCCCGACCTGTACCTTCCCGCTCTATCTGTTCCTGCCAATCGGATGCACCTTCCAGCCAGTTTACTCCATCAGAGTAGGCTATCAAATTGGTCATCGTCTTATAATATCCTTCCACAGAAAACTCCCATCCCTCCTTCAGCATCTTATGGTATCCGAGGGTCCATTGGTAAGACTGCTGCGGTCGGGTCCTGGAGGTAGCAGGCACCCAGAGGTCTGTAGGCAAGCCGACCCCGGTACTACTGAGCAGGTGGACATTTTGCTGCATCTGTGCATATCCAAATTTCACGGAAGACCTCGGACCGGTACCGATTCTAAGGGTAGCTCTAGGTTGGGCAGTAAAATAATTCTCCCCTTCTACTGTATAATTGTTCAGGTGGACACCCAAATTAGCACTCACTCGATCACTGATCGACCATTCATCTTCCAGATAATAAGAGGCTTCCCAGGCCCTGATATTTTGAGAGCCAAAGGTAGTATCCATTTGAATCTGTTCCGCAGAAGACCTGATAGCATTGATACCCGGCACGAAACTATGATGGATTACTTGAGCCCCCGTCCTGAAAATATGGTTCCTGCTATGGTAATATTCCAAATCATACTTCAGATTCCAGTCTCTTATACCTGAATTATAACCAAAAAAATAATATTGTTCTTGGCCGGGATTTTCATATTCCATTCCAATATTAAAGTTATAATTGGTATATCCAAGGGTAAGATTTGAAAACAGTTGATCCGATATGAGTCTATTCCATCTGACGGTAGCCAGTTGGTTTCCCCATTGAAAATAGTTGCCGGACTTAATGTTGCTGGTATCCCTGGCATTAACTACTCCTCTGTCATGTCCTGAATAGACTGTCAGGTGAATCTTGTCTTTTTCAGAAAGATCATACCCTATTTTACCATTGAGATCATAGAAAGTATATCCAAAGGCATGGCTTCCACCGGATATAATCCTGGCAATGGGCCGGGTAAAAAGATCCACATAGGATCTCCTCATGGCCAGCAGGTAAGAACCCCTACCTTGAGCTATTGGACCTTCATTACTTATCCTGGCAGAGGCTAAGCCGATAGCCCCCTCTGTCCGCATTTGTTTCCGGTTACCATCTCTGACTTTTACATTCAGAACTGAAGAAAGCCTGCCTCCATACCTAGCAGGAAATCCTCCTTTCAGAAGTGTTGCGTCAGCTACTATATCAGGATTGAAAACGGAAAACAACCCACCCAGATGTCCTACATTGTAAAGCGGCACACCATCCAGTAGTATGAGATTTTGATCAGGCCCACCTCCCCTTACATACATACCGGTAAGCCCTTCCCTACCGCCCTGCACACCGGGCATAAGTTGGATTCCCCTAATCAGGTCTATCTCGCCTCCCACTGCAGGCAGCAGTTTGAGCTGTCTGGCGGGGAGATTGATAGCCGATAATTGGGGTTTTGCTTCAAAAGACATTTCCCTGCTTTCCTCCACTATTACCTCTGCAAGATCAAGGGTTGGTTGGAGTGCTATCACTTGATGGGTGGCTTCGCTTAAATCAACTTCTATAATTGCACTCCTATACCCTACATGGGAAACTTTTAGGGAAACTTTTTGCTCCGGGAGCTCTAGGCTAAAAAAGCCATAGAAATTAGTGTGAGCTCCTCTAGAGGTTCCTTCTACCCAAATGGTGGCACCGTAGATTTTTTCTCCGGTTTCCTTATCCTGGACATATCCGCTGAGGCGTTCCTGCGCCAATGCTTTACCTACCATTAATAATGATAGGGTTAATAAGAATAATTGTTTCATATTTAAAAGTCAAATGGGTTAATCCCCCTATTCCAGTTTATTTAAAAATGCTATTCTGACTTTTAGAACCTATACCATAACCTACAAAAAGCCCTGTAAACGACCCTTGGTCACTAAAAATATTTACTGAAGTTTTTCCTGTATTTCGGTTTATTCCTTGCTGGTGACGAAGGCCAAATACAAAGTAGTTGTTCTTTTTATTATAAATTTTAACTCCTGTTTCGACCCTGAGCGTGAGATGAGGTTTATTGCCATGCATATTTTGATTATCCCCAAAAAGGTTTTCTGTACCTCCTATAGCTCCTTGCGCAAAAAATATTTTGTTTTTTACTTGATGGTTATAGCGCAGTCCCAAACTATAATTAAGGTATCGGTTAAATCTTGCTGCTTGTGGTTCCAGAATATAATATACTTCCTGAGGATCTCTCCGCATATCATACCACCCCGTAGATTGCATATATTCTACTTGGGTAGCCAGTTGCCATTTTGAGTTCAACTTGGTCAAAAAATTAACTCCGAAGTGGCCACTTATCGAAGATCCGAAGGAATAGATTTTTTCAGGATCATGTTCCTCTACCCGAAAGTGGGATAGTCCGGGCCCTCCGTATAGTTCGACTTCTAATGCTTGCTGGGCGTCTGCATGATTAATAAAATAAATGAAAGACAACAATAGAATAGTAAAAGATTTTTTCATAGAATAAAACAGTTAGGTTAAAGTCCAAAGGTAACTAACTTTAAAAAATGGAAGCGTTAACAAAACTTAATCCTTGTTAATATAACTAAAAATATCAGTATATAATACTTGTTAGGACCATACTAAGTATAATGGGATAGCTATTAAAACCGTTTTGCAGAAATCTTTCTTTATATGATTGTGTTTTTAGATACAGTTGGTCAAAAATAGACAACTTACTTTAGATTATGATAAAAAAATTCTATCAGTAAAATATAGATCATTCTTTATAAATACAGAATCATCCCTCATCCTACTTTAACATAAATTTGAGAGTCAGGCGTGCAGTTATCAGATAGGCATTCATCCTCCAATATAAGCCGGGTGTTATTGTTCTCCAGTTGGAAAGGCCTTCTTCCCTCTTGCCAAATATCTGGTAATTTCACTAACTCTTCTTTTGGCACAAAAAGTTCATCACCTTGGGATACATGAACTTCTTGGTCAAAGGTTATTAAAATATTATTCTCGATGCGGAAATTTCCCATCGTAACTATTACATATCCAATTTTTTCTAAACTGCCAATATCCCTCGTGAATGCAGCATATTCAAATGTTCCGTCCTCCAAAAATGAATAAGAATGAATTGTTTCTTCATTTTGTCCTTGGTGGTGCTGCGATTCCCATGTTCCATATATAGATAGGGGAAGCTGATCTATATCCTCATTACATGCTATGATGGAAAATAATATAATACAGAAAATTAAAAATTTAAACGTTCTCATTGGTCAATTAATTACATTATAATGATTTAACTTCAATTTACGTTTTAAAAAGAAAATAGCAGTTTATCGATAGGCATATTTTTTCAAAACAGGTTAATAATTAAATGTGAAATTTAAAATTAAAGACAAATAACCTATTTACGATATGCCGGATATTCTAATCATGCTTGATAATATTTGTATTGAACCATCCCTTACGCAAAGGTATTATTTGTTTCGGGTAGATTATGATACTCCAAACCTATCAACTATTATTAATCAAACTCTCCAAAAAATCACCTACAAAGTAAGCTACCAAGGCAGCCAGCAGGCCTAATGCCAGGGTTTCCCCTACACTTTTGTATACATTGGTCTGGTTGACATAGCTCTTCATCCAACCCACCGCGGCAAAGGCTAGCCCGGTAAAGATGCTCGTCCATAAAAATACATCAAAGGCAGTTTCCCTGAAATAATCATAGACATATATCATAAGGGGGATAAAACCTACCATGATAAATGATATCAAAGTGGCCAATCCGATTTTAAAAGGACTTTTGGTTTCTTCCATCATTTGAAGTTCATCTTTCATCATCTCATCCACCCAGCGATCCCTATCTGCAGTGATGACATCCACTACTTTTTGTAGTAGTTCTCCTTCAAATCCTTTTGATGCGTAGATTTCCTCTATTTCCTGTCTTTCTTTTTCCGGCAAGTTATCCACCTCCCAATATTCCACAGCTTTATGCTTGTCAAAGTTTTCCTGATCAGACTTGGCCGAGAGATAGGCCCCCACTGACATGGAAAAACCATCTGCCAGTAAATTGGCAAACCCTAAGATAATAATAATCGCAGGATCCAGGTTGGCGCCAACTGCACCTGCCACTACGGCAAATGTAGTCACCGCTCCATCGATTCCCCCATAAACAAACTCCCTAAGGTAGTGCTGAAGGCTACCTCCTATTGCAATTTCTTGATGTAATCTGGCTTCTTTCATATTTCACATTTGAAAAAATATATAGCATTGGTTATACACCTCTATCTCGAAGTTATGAATTTAATAAAAATAGCGGTTCCTCCATGATCTCCATGGTATAAAACCGCTATTAGTGAAATATAAACCCAAATAATTAATTATTACATGATTTCAATCATCTAAAATACTTTAACATCACTTATTTTGTATTGTGGGGTTCCTCCTTTCTTGGTTGCAACGAATGCCCCAAGAGCACAGGCAAAATCAAGGATTTCTTCTGGTTCTTTTCCCTCAAGATACATTTTAACAAACCCACTTAGGAAAGCATCCCCTGAACCCACCGTATCTTCCACTGTCACTTTATAACCTCCATGTAGGGTGATTTTTCCATTGTGATAGATCATCGCTCCGTTACTTCCCAACGTGATACATATTGTCTTGATTGGAAATGTCTCTATCAAGAATTTACAGCAAGCCTTGGCATATTCAGTTTTATCATTACTTTCATCCACCTTAATATTAAAGTAATCAGCCAATATCACTAGCTCATCCTCATTGATTTTAAGTATATCAGTATGATCCATCAACATTTGTATCTTTTTGAAATCTATGAATGGAGTTCGCAGATTAATATCAAAAATGGTCAGCAGAGGTTTTTGCACGAGTTGGTAAAGTGTATTCCAGGAGACCTCACTACGAGCTCCAAGACTTCCAAATACCAATGCGTCAGCTCTAGCTACTTCCTTATCCATTTCAGCTGTTAAGTTGATATGGTCCCAAGCTGAAGGAGCTACTATATCATATTTGATGTTTTCGTTATCAGTATTATCTACCAGAACTTTACCGGTGGGATAATTCATATCTTCTTGAATCAGATCTTTTGGAAGTCCAAAAGTTTTGATGAAATCAAGTAATTTCCTTCCATGCTCATCCTTGCCTACTCTGGATATCATCTTTACATCCAATCCCAACTGCATGAGGTGCAAAGCAACATTCATAGGTGCTCCCCCAGCCACTTCAAGATCAGGAAAACAATCCCAAAGCATTTCTCCAAAACAAATTACTTTTTTAACCATGACTCTTTTGTAAATCTTTCTGAATTTCTTCTAATGATCTTCCTTTGGTTTCCGGCATCATGTAGGCTACCCAAATAAGTTGGAGTACCATCATCATCGCAAAAAACGCGAAAATATATCCTGCCCCATATCGATTGGCTACCAAGGGAAAAACATTGGCAATCAGTGCAGCCAGTAGCCAGTGAGTAAAGGATCCCATTGATTGGCCCATAGCCCTAAGTTCATTTGGAAATATCTCCGAAATAAATACCCAGATCACCGCCCCTTGTCCGATGGCATGGGAGGCAATAAAAATAAATACAAAATATGGAAGCAGACTACTTTCCAGTGCTCCACCAAAATAGCTATAAGCCATCAGGGAAAGGGATATTATATAGCCCACCGAGCCTATGTACATCAACATTTTTCTACCAATCTTATCGATGAGGTACAATCCCAGCATGGTAGCACCCAAGTTGATCGCCCCTATGCCCATTGTAGAAATAAGCGCATCCTCGGTATTTATACCTGCCGACTCGAATATTCTTGGCGCAAAGTAGATGATTGCATTGATCCCTGACATCTGATTAAAGACTGCAATCAATACGGCCATAATGCTGATTTTTCGAAATTTGGGATGAAAAAGCATTTTCACGTTTACGTTACCTTTGATCTCTTTCCGCTCTTCGATAGCCATTTTTATAGCCTCATCCACTCCTTTGGGGTCTGTCCGGGTTAAGATGATCCTAGCTGCATCATAATCATTGAGTTTGGCGATCAACCATCTCGGACTTCTAGGCACCTTGGTGATCAAAATACAGTAAATCAATGCAGGCACAGCCTCCACTCCTAACATCCATCTCCAACCCTCATTCAGATTGGCAGTTCCAATCAGATAATTAGATAAGTAGGCTATTAATATCCCAAATACAATATTGAATTGATATAGTGCCACCAGCTGACCACGTCTGTGGGCAGGGGCAATTTCCGAAATATACATTGGGGCTACCACTGAAGAGGCGCCTACCCCTAATCCTCCCAGAAAACGGAAAAACATAAAGGTATTGACATCAGGTGCCAACGAAGAACCTAAAGCAGATACCAGGTATAAAACTCCTATCCAAAACAAAGAGGATTTTCTTCCGAATCTCTCTGCTGGAATACCTCCAAAAAGTGCTCCTATGACGGTACCATACAGTGCAATTGCTACGGCTAAGCCATGTTTGAGGTCTCCTAGCTGCCATATAGACTGAATATCCCGCTCCGCCCCCGAAATCACAGCAGTATCAAATCCAAACAAAAACCCTCCCAGTGCAGCAGTGACCGAAAGAAATAGAACGTAATTTTTACTTTGCATTTTATAGAATATCTACCGTGAAGGAAATAACTTTTAACCTGTTAGAAACATACTTTCAAAGTATTT
>DATHVH010000248.1:0-4416 GCA_035461405.1 Anditalea sp. | reverse complement strand
ACCTCCTCTGATCACATGGCTTCGTGATATTCCAGGTGGGGAGGGATTAGAAGAGAATTACATGGCCAATACATGGAGACCTATTGCCAGATCATTTCGTGAAGGAGGATTGCGTGAAGGACTCGAGCTAACTTCGAAGTGGTATTTTCATACTCCGATGGATTCTATGCCTGATGAATGGCAGGATTACTACACGGATAATGCCAGAGAGTGGCATGCCCTCACTATTTCAGATGATCCATTTCCTAAGGTAGATTATCAAAAAGTAAAAGGTCTTAAAATCCCTGTTCTCCTATTGTCCGGGTCTACAAACAGTAGAAATATGGAAGACCTAATAGACGGGCATCTCGCCCAATTGCTTCCCAATAACCGGCGGGTCACCCTCAAAAATTCAGGTTATCCGATGTTTTTAGACAATCCTAACCTCTCTAATAAAGCTATCTTCAATTTTCTTAGACAGTAATGTATTTTAGAAGATCATTCGGGGAGCATCATATATTTGTTTAATCAAAATAAATTTCTTTAAATTAAAGAAAAAAAAGTCTTTTTACCCTTGATTTTATTAGATCATCACTATGTTTGCAGGTATACGCATACCCATAATATAACTCATGCCCATTACTACTACTTTAAAATTCAATCTTTTTAGTTTCACAATCTTCACTATTTGCTCCTTTTCCCTATTTTCCTGCCAGACCACCAGACTGGAAACTGAAACCTATGAAACAAGGATAGATCAGGATTCTCTGCTCCGGGCGGCAGAAGAAGCTACCAGACAGAAAATTGCCATACCCGCATCTTTTACCCCTGACAGTGTAGAGACACTGAGTTCACAACTTGATTCCATATTCCATTTTTTACATAAGAAGAGAGGATTTAACGGCACTGTACTATTGACTAAATATGATCAGATAATATATAAAAATGCCTTTGGATTTGCTGATCTACAGCGAAAAGAACCTTTGAAAACAGAAACAGCTTTTCAGCTGGCATCGGTTTCAAAGCAGTTTACTGCTATGGCCATCATGATATTGAAGGAACGGGGGGAATTGGCATATGATGATGTTGTCCAAAAATTTATACCTGATTTTCCTTATGAGGGCATTACTATAAGACAATTACTTACCCATAGATCAGGACTTTCCAATTACACCTATTTCAGCGATGAACTGTGGCCTGATCGAAGCATCCCCATAACCAATGATGATGTGATCAATCTTATGGCCGAGCATCAACCACAAGCTTATTTTAAGCCTGACTTAAAATTTAACTATAGTAATACAGGGTATTTCCTGTTGGCATCAATAGTAGAAAAGGCTTCGGGTAAAGCATTTCCAGAATTCATGGAGAAAAATATATTTGGACCCTTGGAAATGAAAAATACATTTACCTTTGGCCCCGAACTTCCTTCTGAAAATATAGCTGTCGGTCATTTGGGCAATAGAAGGAAAAGATCTCCAGACTATCTCGACACAGTATTAGGTGATAAGGGTATGTATTCTTCGGTAGAGGATCTTTACAAGTGGGATCAGGCGCTTTATACAGAGAAGCTGGTATCCAAAGAAACATTAGATGAAGCATTTACCGGTTTTTATACTAACAAGAAGAAGGTAAAGGAAGACTATGGTTTTGGCTGGCGGATTAAAAATTTGAAAAATGGCGATCCGGTAGTGTACCACGCCGGATTATGGCATGGATACAACACTTACCTGCTCCGCAACCCTAAAGACCACAGCACCATCATCATCCTCAGCAATGTGGCCAATGGCAGCCTGAAATTTTTGAACGATTTGCAGGATTTTTTATATCCTGAAAGGCCAAAATCAGAAATTGCAGAAAAAGTTAATGATTTGGAAAAGCTTGCTATAAAAACGAGTAGTTTTCCTGAGGAAGGTTGAGAGCTAGAGTAATGGATTAGGGATTAGTTGGGTAAAAATAATCCCTTATTGAGATAGATAAATAGGTCTTCACTTTCTGCGGTTCAGGTAGGCTTCTTCGGTCTCCCGGCTTCGGTCTTCCGACTTATTCACTTTATCCGTCCTCGTACAACCGTCAATTGACATTTGCTCTGTCTTCCATCTATTTTGGATCCCTTCCTTAATTTTTACACCATCGGCATCTACCTCTAGTTGAAAATTTTTATCTTTTGGGTTAGAAAAATACTCACCCTATGCAAAAGTTTATATTAGCTGTAATGGCGCTCGTGCTCTCCTACTCTGCTATCGCGCAGTCTGAAAGTAAAAAACATCTAGAAGGATTTATTTCTGTGCATACCCAGGAAGATAAAGGAAAGATCTTTCTTGAAATTACTGACCTTGATAAAGAATTTCTCTATGTCAATTCTCTAGTGGCCGGTGTGGGATCAAATGATCTTGGTCTGGACCGTGGACAGCTGGGCAATACCAGGGTAGTGGAGTTCAGAAAAGCAGGAAACAAAATCCTACTAGTTGAAAAGAATATGAACTACCGCGCTATCAGCGAAAACCTTGATGAAGTCAGATCGGTGCAGGATGCCTTTGCAGAGTCAGTGCTTTGGGGATTTGAAATTACCGAAAGCAAAGACGGCAAACACATGGTAGATGCTACCTCTTTTTACCTCCAGGATGCGCACCAGATCGCAGAGAAACTAACGAAAGCGAAACAGGGAACTTATAAGCTTGAGTCATCTCGCAGTGCCATCCACTACCCCATGACCAAGAATTTTCCGAAAAACACCGAAGTGGAAGCAATCATCACTGTGGCAGGCAGTCCTACCGGACGGCAGATCAGCTCTGTCACACCATCGGCGGAATCAGTGACTGTACGTCAAAGACATTCTTTCATAGAACTTCCGGATGACAATTATAAGCCCAGGGCCTTTGATCCTAGAGCAGGATATTTCAGCATCAGCTATATGGATTATGCAACGCCTATCTCTGAGCCAATTATGAAAAGATTCATATCTAGGCACCGGTTAGAAAAAAAGAATCCTGATCAGGAGATGTCAGAAGCCGTGGAGCCTATAGTCTACTACCTGGACAGAGGTACCCCCGAACCGGTTAGATCTGCTTTAATAGAAGGAGGCAACTGGTGGAACGATGCCTTTGAAGCGGCTGGCTATAAGGATGCTTATCGGGTAGAGCTATTGCCAGAAGGCGCAGATCCTATGGATGTACGCTATAATGTGATCCAGTGGGTACACCGCTCCACCCGGGGCTGGTCCTACGGAGCCTCCGTAAGGGATCCTCGTACGGGAGAGATCATCAAAGGCCATGTATCCTTGGGGAGCTTGAGAGTAAGACAGGATTATCTGATTGCCCAGGGGCTTTTGCAGCCTTTCGAAGACGGTCGGGAGTATGACAGCGCTATGCTGAAGATGTCACTGGACAGGCTTAGACAACTCTCAGCTCATGAGATCGGACATACCATCGGTTTGGCGCATAATTATTCCGCTTCGCCAAACATGTCATCGGTAATGGACTATCCCTATCCGAATATTCAACTGACTGCCGATGGAGACATAGACCTGAGCAAAGCCTATGACCAGCACATAGGAGAATGGGATAAGTGGGCCATAAAATATGGCTATGCCCAATTCGGAAATGATCAGGATGAAAAGGAGGAATTAAAAAAGATCTTAGAAGAAACCTATGACAGGGGATTTGAATTCATCTCGGACAGGGATGCCCGCTCACCGGGAGGTAGCCACCCCAGAGCCCATCTTTGGGACAATAGCGTGGCGCCTCAGGAAGAACTTGCTAGACTTTTAGAAATAAGGAACAGCAGGCTGAAAACTTTTGGCTTAAATGCTATTCCACAGGGGCAGCCATTGGCCACACTGGAGGAGGTACTGGTACCACTTTACCTGATGCACCGTTACCAACTGGAAGCTACTTCCAAAATGATAGGAGGTGTGGATTACCGCTATAAAGTGAAAGGTGATAATCAGGAGGAACAGCATACCGTCCCTGCCCAGCAGCAAAAGCAGGCTTTGGAAGCTATTCTGACCAGCATCCAGCCACATAACTTAGAATTGCCAAGGAATATAATTGAACTTATACATCCCCGCCCCTTGGGTTTTAATGCCCAGGAGACCTTTACTTCACGAAACGGACTTAATTTCGATCCACTGGCACCTGCCGAAAACTTAGTGAACATGACCCTTGACCTGCTTTTCGAGCCGAGCAGGGTCAACAGACTGCATCAGCAAAGTCTAACCAATAGTGAATTACCCTCCTATGATTGGGTACTGGATGAAATGATAGCAAAAATCAGTAAGCGAACAGAGGAAGGCTGGGACCAGGAAATCCAGATGATGTCTGAAAGGATACTGGTGGATAAAATGATCGGGCTGGTCAAAAATCCGGAAGTGTCCTCCACGGTCAGGGCTATTACCAGGCGTCAACTTGAACAATTATATGTACCGGTATATCAAAA